>NZ_JBNLYE010000105.1:0-13590 GCF_050172095.1 Bacillus sp. GMs2/2 | reverse complement strand
TTTTTTTAGACATAAAAAAATGGTAACCCGCCGTTACCATTTTTTATAAAATTATCATTTTTCTACTGGGAATGATTTCAAATCCGTCGCTATTTCTGTATTAGAAAACAACTCTCTAGCCTCTTTCAATAATTCCTTATATGTATCTCCTTGATAGCGAGAACTAATGTGAGTTAATATTAGTCGCTTCGCATTTGCCTGAAGTGCAATGCTCGCAGCTTGCTTAGATGTAGAATGAAAATAATCATACGCTTGTTGCTCATCTTCTGCTGCGAAAGTCGCTTCATGGACAAGTACATCTGCATCTTGCGCAAGCTCCCTACTCGCTTCGCAATATCGCGTATCACCTAAGATAGTAATAATTCTTCCTTTTTGAGGTGGGCCGATAAACTCATTTCCATTTAATATCGTGCCATCCTCTAATTCAACTGCTTCACCATCTTTTAAACGTTTAAAGATTGGACCTGGTTTCACACCCATCTCAAGCAACTTATCAACTAAAAGAGCACCTTGTATATCTTTCTCTACAATACGATATCCAAAACATTCTATACCGTGTGACAATCTTTTCGTTTCTACATAAAATTCATTATCTTCAAATACGGTACCTTCTTCTGTTATCTCCACAACTTCAAGTGGATATTTCACATGTGTCGTACTTACCGATAATGCCACTTCAATAAATTGTTTAATTCCTTTCGGTCCATACACCGTTAAAGGCGTAGTTCCTCCTTGAAATGAACGGCTACCTAATAAACCAGGCAATCCAAAAATATGATCGCCATGTAAATGCGTAATAAATATTTTTTCAATGCGGCGCGGACGTACAGATGTATGTAATATTTGATGTTGCGTGGCCTCGCCACAATCAAATAACCAAGTTTGTCCTCGTTCTTCTAACAATTGTAAAGCAATTGCTGAAACGTTCCTTCCTTTTGAAGGAACACCTGCACCAGTTCCTAAAAATACAAATTCCACTTTCTTTCCTCCAGCTCTAAATATACTCTATCTCTCATCTTACGGAATGTTATTTCAAATGGCAAATTGAATTTACATAACCAATCATCTAGACAACTATATAACACGAACATTATACTTAAAAAATTTAGCTATCGTTCGTGTTTTATGGTAAAATGATTATACTACATTTTAAGGGAGCGTTTTATTATGAAAGAAGTATTTCGTTTACAAACTGATTTTTCATCTTCATTTGATCGCTGGGTAAGTTCTTTCGTGTCTGATCACCCAGCACAATTAGAATGGACAACTTTAAAGGAATTAATCCATGAATATACAACATCACATACAAATGATACGTTACCAGCATATATTTCTTCAGCTTTAACATATTACGCCCAACGTGTTTCAACTACAAACAGTTCAGAGATTGTTATTTTTGAAAACCCTACAATCTCGTAATCTATAAATAAAAAAGCACTGGTTACAGTGCTTTTTTATTTATACTTATTTAGTAAATCGTCATATTCCGTCCAAAAGTTTGTATACATCCTTTGATCAAACTCATCTAAAATTATCTTGTCACTTGATTTATTAAATAATTCTTTTGCTTGTAGTGCAAAAGAAACAATTTGTCTTCTATATTCATTTTCATTCAATTCTATATGAAGTCCTTCATAGTATATAGCCTTTTGATCAGTAGAAATAACTTTGACAAAGTCCTTTAAAATCACGTTTTTACCTATATGGTTTATAGTCCAATGAATTGAAATTGGGCATCCTAACATTAGCATAGTGCCACATCCGTGCAAAATAAGCCCCTCTTCATTTTCAATATCACAAATATATTCTTTATCTAAAGTTCGTAACAAAGCTAAAGCTGATTCACTTATTCCCCATTCCTCATCCATACCTGCCTGCGTAATAATCGTTCCAGCCATATTTAAATATATTTCTCCATGAGAACATAAATCTTCCTGCTCATTAAACAACCATTTTTGATTCTCAATATTTATAATAAAATTTTGTGGTACCATTACAAATTCCCCTTTTATAAAAATATTTATTTTCCATATTATTTATAATCAATATCATGCATTTCATCCCATATATCTATTATAAATCCATTTAATATTTTAAAAACACAGATAAAAAAGATATTGACACTAAGATTTTACAGTGCTAACATCAACATGTAATTGAATATGGTCTCTGTTAGGTGAGGCTCCTGTATAGAGAAACGCTGCTGCCCAAAAATGTCGAGAGACGCCAATGGGTCAACAGGAAAGGTCGGAATGAAGGCCTTTTTTAACGTAGCTGGTTTCAGTACCTATGCTATACAGTGCTAAAACTCAACGAGGGAGAGGTGCATGTATTTTGTCATACACAAAAACTGTTTTTATTTATATCTACTAACAGTCTTTGTTGTGGACTCTTTTAACTGCGAATTCAGACCTTTACTCGTTTTGAGTAAAGGTCTTTTTACGTCTATATGCACCTTACTATGAAACAAACATAGCATATTCAGAAACTACTAAATTGTACGGAGGTGAGGAACAGTTGGCAATTGATGATTCGGCCCAGATACCCATACGTTTTACATTCATATTTCATCATGTAGGTAGGAAAGAAACTGTTCCTCACCATTTCAAATAGTTAGGTAACAGATTGTTTCCTCCTTCATGACAGAGGAGGAACTACCGATGTTTAATTTACAAAGACAAGAAACAAAGCATGCTTATGAGCAAGATAGCATGAAAACAAATAACGAATTATTAGTGGAGGTTGCAACACAAGATGTAAGCTCTGCGTTAAAACTTTTAGAAACAACACAAGATGGATTATCTAAACAAGAAGCGTCTCGTAGACTTTCTTTATATGGTCCGAATGAAATAGCTCATAATAAAATGGCGCCGTGGTACATTCAATTTCTATTGGCATTTAAAAATCCATTTATTTTCGTTTTATTAGCTCTTGGAGCACTCTCCTTTTTCACAGATGATATGCAAGGAACGATTGTCGTATCTGTAATGGTCCTACTTAGTGCAACGATTCGGTTCTCCCAAGAATTTCGTTCTCAAAAAGCTGCCGATAAGTTAAAAGCTATGGTTCGAACAACTGCGAGCGTATTTAGAATAAATGGATTTGTACATGAAACAAAAAATGTAAAGAATTTAAACCGAAATTACACAACAGAAATTCCAATTGAGGAACTTGTACCTGGCGATATTATTTCCCTTTCAGCTGGTGATATCGTTCCAGCTGATGTGCGTGTTGTATCCGCTAAAGATTTATTTGTTAATCAATCTTCTTTGACAGGGGAAGCACTTCCTGTAGAAAAATACGAACACTGCTACCATACAGAAAATAAGCATATCTTACCGAAAAACATGAAAAAAAATTACAATCCACTCGATATGGAAAACCTTTGTTTCATGGGAACAAATATTGTAAGTGGCAGCGCAAAAGCTGTTGTCATCTCAACAAGTACCGATACGTATTTCGGCTCTTTAGCAAATAAGGTAATTGGAAAGCGTGTAGAAACAAGCTTTGATAAAGGTGTAAACAAAGTAAGCTGGCTCTTAATTACATTCATGCTTATTATGGCACCTATTGTCCTTCTCATTAATGGATTCACAAAAGGAGATTGGCAAGAAGCTTTCTTCTTCGCTATTGCCGTTGCTGTTGGCCTTACACCTGAAATGTTACCAATGATTGTAACTGCTAATTTAGCTAAAGGTGCCGTTAACATGTCTAAACAAAAAGTAATTGTAAAACAGCTAAATTCTATTCAAAACTTAGGTGCTATGAACATTCTTTGTACAGATAAAACCGGAACTTTAACAGAAGATAAAGTGGTCCTTGTTCGTCACTTAGATCCCAAGGGAAATGAATGCAATCGCGTCTTGCAATTTGCCTATTTAAATAGTTTCTATCAAACTGGATTGAAAAATTTAATAGATAAAGCTGTTATTAAGCATACAGAGGAAAACAATAAATTTAATCCATCAGCTTTTCAAAAGCTAGATGAAATTCCATTCGATTTCGCCCGCCGGCGTATGTCAGTTATCGTAAAGGATATTTCAGGTGAACATACAATGGTTTGTAAAGGTGCCGTAGAAGAAATTTTATCAATTTGTAACTACACTGAAGTGGATGAAAAAATCGTTCCACTCACCGAGGAAATACGTTCAAATGTCAAAAAACTAAGTGAGACACTAAATAGTGAAGGTATGCGGGTTATTGCTGTGGCTTATAAAAAAGATAGAAGAATAAATGATACAGAGTACGCAGTAAAAGACGAAACTGATATGATTCTCAGTGGATATATCGGCTTTTTAGATCCACCGAAACCATCTGCAGCAGCTGCAATTCAAGCATTACAAAAACATGGTGTACAAGTGAAAATTTTAACTGGCGATAACGAAATTGTTACAAGAAAGGTTTGTAAAGAAGTTGGATTAGATATCGGCGAACCAATCCTCGGTTACGAGATTGATTCTTTACCAGATAAAGCATTAGCAAAACTTGCTGAAGAAACGACTGTATTTGCGAAGCTTAATCCAATGCAAAAATCTCGTATTATACACGCATTACAAGGAAATGGACACACTGTAGGTTACATGGGAGACGGCATTAACGATGCTGTAGCATTACGTGAAGCTGATGTCGGAATATCTGTTAATACTGCTACTGATATTGCGAAAGAAGCTTCCGATATTATTCTACTCGAAAAAAGTTTAACTATATTAGAAGCAGGTATTTTAGAAGGACGTACTACATTCGGAAATATTTTAAAATATATTAAGATGACAGCTAGCTCTAACTTCGGTAATGTGTTTAGCGTGTTAGTAGCAAGTGCTTTCATTCCTTTTTTACCGATGCTTGCCATTCATCTTTTAATTCAAAACTTACTTTATGATATTTCACAACTTTCTATTCCATGGGACAAAATGGATAAAGAGTTTCTAGAAAAACCACGAAAATGGGATACTGCAAACTTACGAAGCTTCATTATTTGTATCGGCCCAATTAGTTCCGTATTTGATATTATCACATACGTAGTCATGTGGAATGTATTTGGTGCAAATACACCGAGCGAGCAATCATTATTCCAGTCCGGTTGGTTTGTCGTTGGATTGTTAACACAAACTTTAATTGTTCACATGATAAGAACACAAAAGATTCCATTTATTCAAAGCACTGCATCAACACCAGTCGTTTTATTAACCGCTCTTATTATGGCAATCGGGATTTATATTCCATTCTCACCACTTGGTGCAGCCGTTGGTTTGCAAGCATTGCCACTTAACTACTTCCCTTGGTTAGTAGGAATACTATTAGGCTACGCTTTTTTAACACAGTTCCTAAAAAAGCTTTATATTAAAAAGTTTCATAGCTGGTTGTAAAAATAAGAATGAGTGGATATTCCCCGCTCATTCTAAAAAACATAACACATATTTATATATGGAGGTGACCATGATGGTATGGTACGACATTGTATTCAGATTAGTTATCGCAATTATTGTAGGAGCTTGCATTGGAATGGAAAGACAATGGAGACACCGAATGGCTGGGTTACGGACAAATGCTCTCGTATCACTTGGTACCTGTATAATAGGAAAGGTGTCATGATTTTACTACTTCATGACACCTTCTACATAAATTTATTTTCTAACTTTTGTTGAAACGACTTCTCTTGCTTACGTAGTAGTTGACTACCTCGTTGTAAAATCGGTGTTCCATACTTATCATTAATTTGATCAATGACAGCAAGTAGTGGTTCTTTTTTCGCATCCTCTTCAAATGAAAACAAATCTAATTGTTTCACCGATTCTGTCTTCCACTCTATTTCAGTAGCTGTAACACCTAGTAAACGAACGGAATCACCATCCCAATGTTGCTTCCATAAACGGGATGCTGCTTGAAAAATATCGCGTTCTTCCCAAATTGCATTTTTCAATTGCTTACTCCGTGTTACTGTTCGCCTATCATGGTATTTAATCATAATTTGAATATTATAGCTGACAAGGGTTCGCTTTTGTAATCTTTTACTCACTGATTTTGATAAACGTTCTAACATATCAAGCAATTCTTTCTCTTCATCCATATCCTTTGAAAAAGTCATCGAGTTACCGACACTTTTATGTTGGCCCATTTGACTCGGATCCACTTCCCTATCATCCGTACCTTTTGCACGCTTTTGTAAATCAATACCGTGCTTCCCAATTTTAGCGCGAATGATATGCTCGTCTCCCTTCGCTAACTGTTCAATTGTATGTATATGAATTTCATTTAATTTTTCAGCTGTTTTTTCTCCAATCCCATGCATTGCTTCAACTGGAAGTGTCCAAATCATTTCTGGAATATCACGTTTTCGAAGTACGGTAATACCGAGAGGTTTTTTCATATCAGAAGCTGTTTTTGCTAGGAAAAGATTTGGAGCAATTCCGATACTACACGGAAGCTGCAACTCTGTTAATAGTGCTTGTTGAATCATCTTTGCTATTTCAAGAGGCGAACCAAGTGCGTAGCAATCTGTAATATCTAAATATCCTTCATCTATTGAGACTGGTTGTATCTTTTCTGTAAAACGGGAAAGGACTTGAAACATTTGAAATGAAGCTTCGCGATATAATGTGAAATTAGGACGCCTTACAACTAATTGCGGGCATAACCTTTTCGCTTCCCAAAGGGGCATCGTCGTACGTATTCCGTATTCTCTCGCCTCATAACTACATGTTATAATAATTCCTTTTCTCTCTTTTTCATTTCCAGCAACCGCTAATGGCTTTCCTTGTAATGATGGATCATGAGCAATTTCAACAGATGCGAAAAAGCAATTCATATCTACATGTAAAATAACACGACCATTTTTCGGATACATTTCTCGCATAGTACTCACTCCCTAATCAGAACATTCGTTCTTTCATTATATCAAATTTTGCACAATAGTTATAATAATTACTTGTTCTTTTTTATAATCGATATAAAGAGGATATATATGTGAAAGGGTCTGATTATGATGAGATCAACTAATAAAGTGAAACTTTAATCAGCCTCACCAATCGGGTTTTTGCGGGCAGCAGGGCCCCCACTTAACTTCTTTACTTTCGCAGAATTTTGAGGTAGGGAGCTTACTGTCCGGCAAATAGCGGGATAAACTCAACTATACATTCCTTGTAGTTATATTAATCATTGCAATTAATTATTTACTACTTCCGATTTTCAATATGAATACGTTAGGATTATTCCTTCGTCTAGTACATGTAGCAACAACGTATATACTTCCATAGGTTTTCTTATATTGGCTTATACGTCTTGTCAAAGCAATCGAATCAAAATAAAAAGCGTGTAAATCACAATTGATTTACACGCTTTTTCTATTTCATTACTTCGCTACTTCTTCAATAATTGCAACAACTAATTCTGCTGTTTTTGCTAATTCTTCAACAGGAATCTTCTCGTTTGTTGTATGAATTTCTTCATAACCAACTGCTAAGTTAACTGTTGGGATACCATGTCCTGCAATTACGTTTGCATCACTTCCGCCACCACTTTGGTGAAGAGAAGGTGTACGACCAATTTTTTCAGCTGCACGTTTTGCAACTTCTACAACGTGATCGCCATCAGCAAATTTAAATCCTGGGTACATAACGTTTACTTCAACGTCTGCATGCCCGCCCATTTCTTTTGCAGTTGTTTCAAATGCTTCTTTCATTTTCGCAACTTGTGCTTCCATTTTCTCATTGATTAAAGAACGAGCTTCTGCAAAGATTTGTACATGATCGCAAACGATATTCGTTTGTGTACCACCTTCAAAACGTCCAATATTTGCAGTCGTTTCAGAGTCAATGCGACCAAGTGGCATCTTCGCAATTGCTTTCGCTGCGATAGTAATTGCAGATACACCTTTCTCCGGCGCTACACCAGCGTGAGCTGTTTTTCCACGAATAATTGCGTTCACTTTCGCTTGTGTTGGAGCTGCAACAACGATTTCACCAACTTTTCCATCGCTATCTAATGCGTAGCCATATTTCGCTGTAATACGCTCACGGTCTAATGCTTTTGCACCAACAAGACCTGATTCTTCTCCGACTGTAATAATAAATTCAATTTTACCATGAGGGATATTTTTCTCTTTTAAAACACGGATTGCTTCGAACATTGATGCTAATCCAGCTTTATCATCCGCACCTAAAATTGTTGTACCATCTGATACGATATATCCATCTTTAATAGAAGGCTTAATTCCATTACCAGGAACTACTGTATCCATATGAGAAGTAAAGTAAATTGTATCAACACCATCTTTTGTTGCTGGTAAAGTACAAATTAAGTTACCTGCACCATGACCAGTTACAGCCATTGTGTCATCTTCAAATACTTCTACACCTAAATCTGTAAATTTCTTCGTTAATACTTTGCAGATTTCTGCTTCAAATTTCGTTTCAGAATCTACTTGTACTAATTCCATAAATTCATTTACTAAACGTTCTTGATTAATCATAAGACTGCGCCTCCTGCACTACCATTATGTATGTAACACTATTAATTATAACAGAATTTCGCAAAAGTTTCGAAATACAAGACAAAAAACAGATGGTTTACATGTCTAGATAACCATCTGCTTTCTATTACTCATTTAACAATACCCAGCGCATATGATCTTCCCACACGCCATTTACCATTAACATCTTCCTAGACACGCCTTCATATTGAAAACCTATCTTTGTTACTACTTGTATAGATGCTAAATTACGAGGCATAATCGGAGCTTCTATACGATGTAACTGAAATTCCCCAAAAGCAACTTGAATTGCTTTTCTAAGCGCTTCTGTCGTATACCCTTTGTTTAACTCTGCTTTATCTAATTTATAACTGAGTACACAAGATTGATAAATGCCACGAACGATTAAATTAAATGAAATACACCCAATTATTTTCGTATCATCACCCTTTTTAAAAATCCATAGTCTGATGATTTTCCCTTCTTCGAACTCTTTTCTATCCTTTTGCAACTTTTTCTTTTGATAATCTAGCGTAAAAAAATCATCCGGTCTATACTCTTCCCAAGCTTTTAAAAATTCACGATTTCTGTCGTAATATTGAAGAACTGTTTCAGCATACGACTCATCAATTTCCCTTAAGTATAAACGATCTGTTTCGTATATTTTCATCATCGTATCTCCATTCTTCAGCTTGCCCAACTAAAAATTAACAATATACCCTTTTACTATATTCTCTACACACTCTCAAATTTCCTGTTATATTTTGCAATCCCCTCCCGAATTTTGTCCTCACTCTCCCCTTGTCCATAATTTCATTTCTCGTTACAATGAAATTGTACTGATTTGCAAGGAGGTATAACGATGCATAAAAAAGCTCAAAAAGTTATGGTTTATGTGATGCTAATTTCTATGCTTGTAACAACATTACTTGCTGGCGCGAGTATGTTTTGGTAAAAAGGGCGATGTGTTCGTCCTTTTTTTACTTTTTACACATAACAAAATAAACCATCTCGACATCGAGATGGTTTATTTTATATAAAACACAATCGCTACAATACTAAAGGAAAATGACATTACAAGTGCTATTACAAAACTTGTATATTGTTTCTGCTGAAATGCCCCAATAACAAAAGTGAGATTAAGTAATGCCATACATACAATCGCTACAAGATAAGAACATATATTAAAAGTTGCCAATATGAATGTAATAACAAATAGAAATCCCATAAAAAACTGCATATACGAAAGTTTTGGATTCAAGTACATATGAGCAACCCCTTTATCTAATTTTATCTTTCTATACTCTCATTAACGCACGGTTATGTACACATGTCAAGACAACTTATTATAATAGAAAAAGCCAACCTTTTCGTTGGCTTTTTCATATGCAACGGCTCCTTTTTCTTTTGCCAATTGCTGAAATGATTTTTTCGATTTCACAATCCATACTTTCGTTCCAATTGGAATGCGATCAAACAAATATTCCACATCGTTTTTCTTCATTCTTATACACCCTTGTGAAATATACTTTCCAATTGAACTCGGTTGGTTTGTTCCATGTATTCCATATTTACTTCCATCAGTTCCTCTTGCATTAAATCCAATCCACCTTGACCCAAGTGGATTTTTTGGCGATCCACCTGGAATATCCTTCGCAATGTAATACGGATCCTTTGCTTTCATTACAACATCAAAATTTCCTTCTGGAGTTAATTCATTCGTTTTCCCTGTCGCTACTGGAAAAACCTTTTGAATCTTTCCATCGTCAATGTAAGCTAATTTATTCGTTGCTTTATTTACAATAATAAAAGGATCTCCGGCACGTGGATTATCCCCAAGAGGCCAAATCGGCGATAAAGAAAGACATAATATGATAGAGAGAAGATACGGCATAGATAATTCCTACCTTCTATATAAGTTCTTTTATATTATCCTTTCCCTTAAAGCGACTTTTAATGAGTAAATATTGTTCCATTTCATACACAAGTTGAACAAGTTTCGCACGTATCTCAAATTCTTCGCGTGTAGCTGGCAATGGCATGTCTCTAAATAATTCCCTCATTTCTTGAAGCTGCCTTAAGGAAATAACGCCAGTACTCTCAGGGCTAATAGCATTACCAATGTTTTCAACAACATCTGCAATCATGTCAGCTTGTTCATATGTCCACGATAAAGAAGCTGCTAGTGGTATCATTCGCTCTAAAATTTCGAATTGTTGCATACGCATATTAAAATAACGATAGTAATAATCATCTTCTCGCATAAATGCATTCTCAAGTTTTTTAAACGATAAATCTCTTGCTTCATTTAACATATTCTCGGTTTCAATGAGTTCTGCTCCACTCCAACTACTTTCTCGATTTCGTAAATACACAACCATTTCAAACAAAATCGTTTTAAAATTATTCTCTATTTTATCCTGATACTCTTTTAGCTTATTTTCACTACTCGGCATATACATATTTACTAATAACGCCACGCTAATCCCTATCGTTAATATAGCAATTTCATTTCCAACTATAAGCCATGTAATTTGCTTCAATGAATATAGATGCATAACAATAACTGAACTCGTGACAATACCTTCTTGAATTTTAAGCATTACTGCAGTCGGAATAAATGTAAGTAACAATATGCTAATTGCAAGTGGTGTATAGCCAATCGTTTCAAAAATACAAAACGCGAATGCCATTGATAATACACACGCTAGAAAACGATGTAACGACACTTGAAGTGATTTGCGCTTCGTATTTTGTACACATAAAATAACTAAAATGCCTGCTGAACTATAAAATTCTAACCCTAATAACTGAGCAATAAAAACTGCCGCACCTGTCCCTATTGCTGTTTTTACTGTACGATATCCAATTTTAAACATATCATTACTCCTATATGTATAAACGTATTTACAGCTAGTATAAAAAAAGGATGACACAATGTCATCCTTTTCTACTTATTATTCACATAACCTTTTCATATTACAATATTTTTTGTAAAAATTGTTGCGCACGTTCACTTTTCGGCGCTGCAAAAAATTCTTCTGGCGCACTATCTTCTACAAGCTTTCCTCCGTCCAAGAAAAGAACACGATCTGCCACTTCTTTTGCAAAGCCCATTTCATGTGTAACGATAGCCATCGTCATTCCTGTCGTAACTAACGATTTCATAACTTCTAACACTTCTTTCACCATCTCTGGATCTAGCGCCGATGTCGGTTCATCAAATAACATAACTTCCGGTTCCATCGCTAACGCTCTTGCAATTGCTACACGTTGCTTTTGTCCTCCCGAAAGACGATTTGGATACGTATCTTTTTTATCTACTAATCCAACCTTTTCTAAAAGTTTCTCAGCTTTCTTTTCAGCTTCTTGCTTCGTTACCCCTTTTACATTGATAGGAGCATACGTAATATTTTCTAATACAGTCATATGAGGAAATAAGTGAAAATGCTGAAATACCATACCGACATTTTCACGAACATGCATAACATTCGTTTTCGGATTCGTTACTTCTTCCGTCCCAATCCAAATGTGACCATCCGTTGGTGCTTCTAACATATTCATACAACGTAAAAATGTTGATTTTCCTGATCCAGAAGGCCCTATAATTGCGACTACTTCCCCTTTTTCAATTGTTGTTGTAATTCCTTTTAATACTTCGTTTTTACCAAATGATTTATGAAGGTTTTCAATTTTAATCACTTTTCTTCATTCTCCCTTCAATTGCCTTCCCGACTAATGTAAGAATAATGACTAACATATAATAAATCAGTCCAACAAAAAGTAATGGTTCAAGATATTTAAATGTCTCACCGCCTACAATGTAAGCACGACGCATTAAATCAGTCGCGCCTATTACTGTTACTACAGCCGATTCTTTCGTAAGTGTCGCAAATTCGTTCACAAGCGCTGGTAATATATTTTTTAATGCTTGAGGGAAAATAATATTTCTCATCATTTTTCCGTACGGTATCCCTAAAGCCATTGCTGCTTCTGTTTGTCCTTTATCAACCGCTTGAATACCAGCACGAATTACTTCTGACATGTATGCACCTGAATTCAAGCTAAATGCAAGTACAGCAGCTAAGAATGCTGGTATTTCATAACCAATTATTTGTGGGACGCCGAAATAAATAATCATTAATTGCAATACAAGGGGTGTACCACGAAAAATTGATGTATAAAAATCTGCTGCTATATTTAATGCTCGTATTCTAGCAATTTTACAAAGTGCTAATAGCGTTCCTAAAATAAATCCTGCTAAAGCTGATACTGCTACAATTTTCAAAGTAACTTCTAAACCTTTTAGTATATATGGTATCGAAGGCGTAATCGCCGAAAAATCTAAGTTCATTCTTTTCATTCCCCTCACAGAAAAGTGAAAGGCAGCTTATTTTCCGCTGCCAAACCATTTCTTCACTAATTTATCCATTTCTCCATTTTCTTGCATTTTTTTAATTACTTTATTAAATTCAGCTGTTTTATCACTGTTTTTCGGAAGGGCAATTGCTGCTCCAACTTCTTCTGGTGCTTCTTTAATTTCAATTCCTTGTAAATCTTTCATTTTCTCTAAATAATTTTTAGCAACTGTATCTTCTATAATTGCAGCGTCAAAACGACCAGCTTTAATTTCTTGTACGATTTCTGGTATACGGTCACGTCCCTCAACTTGGAAATCTACTTGTTTTTTAAATTCTGCAGCTTTCTCTTCTTGAATAGACCCTGTTTGTACCCCTACTTTTTTCCCTTTTAAATCCTCTACAGATTTAATGTTAGAATCCTTTTTAGAAACGACCATATTTTTCGCAACAAAATAAATATCTGTAAAATCAACATTATTTTTACGCTCTGCAGTTGGCGTCATACCTGCCATTACGAAATCAACTTTTCCTGAACTAAGAGATGCTAATAAACCACCAAAATCCATATCTTTCACTTTCACTTCATACCCAAGTTCTTTTCCGATATATTTAGCAACATCAACATCAAAGCCAATAATTTCATCGCTCTTTGACGCATCTACATATTCATAAGGTTTATAATCTGCTGAAGTTCCCATTACGAGTACTTTTTTATTTCCTTTTGTTTCTTTCGATTCCCCATTACTACAAGCGCTGAATATA
>NZ_JBNLYE010000104.1:0-13633 GCF_050172095.1 Bacillus sp. GMs2/2 | reverse complement strand
CCCAATCAAAAAATCAAAGTCATCGAAAAAAAACTCTGGTTTCGGAGTATTGGCTTTTGTAGGATTGGGTCAACTCATTGCTAATATCAGTCTTGGTTTTGCAACACAAAAGATGGTAGCAATTGTATTAATGTGTGTATACTCGATGCTTTCGTTTATGTTGTTTCATTTCATTATGGAACTCCATAGGTATTATTATTTAAGGAAGCATATAGAAGATGGGGGTAGAACACATGAAACCATTTAAAGAGTCTGTATTGAATTTTAAGTATATAATCGTGGTTCTCCTATAGTCAGTAAAGAATGCGGAAAAGAAAAGGGAGAAGCAACATCATGAATATAGAATTACATTTAGATAAAGCAAGGGTGGGGAATTATGCAATTTTCTAAAGAAAAGTTTTTACCAAATGGTTCTATTGTTCTCTTAAAAGGAGGGACAAAAAAGGTTGTAATTTACGGAAGAAAACAACTACTTATGGTTGAAGAACCTGTATAACTACATAGGCTGTTTTTATTCAGAAGGATTATAAAACTAATCCACTTAACGAAGGTAGAACAGCTCCTAAAATTGTTGACAAGGGTACTTTTGATAAATATGGATTTGAAGGTATTGCATACGAATTACCTGACCCCACTAGTCGGTGGTTGGTAGAATATGGACGAAATGCTAAACTTATTAAGTAAGAGAGGAGAACGAGTTAAATGATTAAGCCTTTATACGCCGAAAATATTATAGTGGGTGTAAAATATAAAAATAAGCTCAATTGGTATATAAATGAATCGGATTTATGGTGTTTAGATTATAATCAAGCTGGTTATTCTCCTAGTGAATATCCAGAAGAAAGAAAAGGCATTAGTATTTTAAATGAGACTACAATAGCTAACTTTTTAGAAAGAATAGAAAAATATAAAAGATTTACAGAAGATATTAGGTTAGAATTTTTAAGGGAACTAAGAACTAATAGAGAAGAAGCCTATTATGATTATAATCCATGTTTCCTAATAGATTTTGAGCGTTTAATTTTTTATTCTAATTATCCGGAATCAATATCTTTTGAAGAATATATTCCGAATAACTGGAGAGGGTATTTACAGCGATTTGATGAAAAAGTACCCTATGAATATAGATACTGGGAAGATAAGAATAAAAGCTATTTAGTTAGAGAGGATTAGGTCATTGAAGAAAATAAATTAATTATGATAAAAGAAACATTTAAGAATGAAGAAACTGGTGAACTAACGCCAGGAGTTACTATAATACTTGATGGGAATGTAAGGGGATTATTGGAAATAATTGCAGGGAAACAAGGTTATTCGGATTATGCAGAAGCTCTAAAAGAAGTAATCTTTGAAGGGATTCATCATTTTGTGAAAAGAAATAAATAATAAGCTGACATATACTCTTAAGGTAAAGGGCAATTCCGAAAGGGGTATGCCCTTTTTATTTTGAAAATTTGAAATGTAACTAAGATATTACTTTTTTCTTATTTAGTGATACCAATATATTTAAGTGAAAATCTGTGGTGTGCTATGATTTAAGATTTCTTGCAACATTGCAATGTCTTTTGTTTATAGAACCAATAGCCGAAGGTTTTGCGCATGGTGTGAGTCCTAATAGATTCGATACAGGAAAAGTCTCCAGGTTTTTGAGATTTTTGATAAGTCTAGATCTTATTAATGGGTTGATCTTCTTTTCGAGAAGGGAATAATATTTCACAAAAGGTGTAAAATGGGATGTTGATTTAGATGGTGATGGTGAAAACAGGTTCGAAAAAAGCTTGGTCAACAATAGCGGGGTGGTTTAATTAACATGAAAAAAAATACAGATTTTAATAAAAAAGTTTTTGAATATTATATGGCTCTTTATCCTGTAAATGAAATAAGATTCCAAATAATTGCCCTTGTTCTTGTGGGAGCGGACATATTTATTCTGTTGCCCGCTTTTGCGAATCCTTTTCGATTACTCTATGTATATATAGTAACTCCTCCAGTTATTTTTTTAAATTTGTGGGCGATATGGATTGCTATCAACCCTCGGAAACGACAATTACAATACACCCTATTTCGAGGAGTATATGGCGCCATATGTTCAGTCGGATTATTGGTTATAACGCAAAAATATGCTTATGAAGTGTTACAATTACAAACTCCCATCTATTTTATTTTTTCAGTTGGTTTGTATGGTTTTGCTTTGTATTATTTTTATAAAAATCATATTGAAAAACTTCAGGAACCAAGAAAAAAATCAAAGTCGTCAAAAGGAAATGGTGGTGTAAAAGTAGCAGCTATTGCAGCGGGATCGGGGCAGTTAATTGCTAATATAATTCTTAGCATTGCAACACAACAGATGGGGGCAATTGTATTTATGTCTGCATGCACAGTGTTTTCGTTTGTTTTGTTTTATATGATTATAGAACTCCATAAGTATTATTATTTACGGAAGCATATAGAAGATGGAGGGAAAATACGTATAGGCTTTTAAAGAGGATTTGTTGCATTTCAAGTATATAATTGCACTCTTCTTATGGAAGCCATTCACGAGGCTTATAGCAATAAAAGAGGTATAAATGGAAGATTATATTCTGGTAAAACATCTGAAGGAATGAAAATTAGGTTTGTTCTTATTAAGGATAAGATTATAACTGTTTATCCCGTGTATTAAAGAATGTAAGGTACTCCAAAATGAGAGTAACTACTCAGCCCATAGTTAAAAATGCAAAGCAATGTGGAGGGAATTGTTAAGGAGCACTCCCCCTAAGTTTCAGATGAAATTAAATGATTGAATATTTACATTTAAATAACCGACTATTTATGCTTTAATATTTATATGTACATAACTGGGATAATTGGGAAATTATATTTAATATATTTTAAGAAAGGGGAATGTTTTTTATATGGAAACTCCAGAAAATCAATTTAAACGTGCACTTAATCCTTGGTTCTCCATTTGGACAAAACCACGTGATACAATGAAAGAAATTTTTATATCCAAACCAAAGAATGTGTTTTTACTCATTTTATTAGGCTCATTTGTACAGACTTTAGATCGAGCATCTTCTAAAAATGTGGGGGATTCAATAAGTAGTCCAGTTTCAATAATCTCAATGGTTATATTCGGTACCTTCGTTGCTTTCTTAATTTATTATTTTTTGCTACCAGCGTTATTTAATTGGGTGGCAAAAAAACTTGGTGGACAAGGTACCTTTGAAAAAACACGTTACTCAGTTGCCTATTCTTATATCCCTTACGTTTATTCTCTTATATTAGTTTGGGTGCCTTCATTTTTCTTGTTTGGGATAGAAAACTTTACGAGTGAGACACCGGAAATGGATAGTAGCATAACTTTAACGATTTTGTTTCTTATTTTTGCCATAATTGATATAGTTATTGGAATTTGGACAATCATTATTTCCTTAAAATGTTTAGGAGAAGCACAGCAATTTTCAGCATGGAAGGCATTATTAACAATAATAATATCCTTTATGATTATCATTCTTCCTTTGGTAATAATAGTATTTCTTATAGTAGGGGTTACAATCTTTTAATCATTGATTTGCTTCTTATTTATCCAAATGTTTTCTACGCGCTGTTAGTAATTGTTACAGGGTGAACAACCACATGATTCGGATGTTCCACTTGGCGAAGCGTATGACCTATATAATCAAATTGATCGCCCGTTTTACGGCCTGTTTTTCTTATTATCAGTGTTAACAGGAATTTGTGAAGGCAAACTTGAAAATCAAATATTAAACTATTAAAACCTTAAGGGAGTTAAGTAGATTGTCTTTGTTCGTCTCTTATTTTCCAATCGGAGAATAAGGGATGAATTTTTATGAAGGAGTAAATGCAGCCTTTGTTACCACTCCCGCCATTCCTCTGTTATATCTTCCTCAGATTCTAAGCCAGCTATTCGTGCAGCTGCATCGATAAATTCATAGAGATCTTCTCTTTCCATTGTTTCGATAAAATGGTCATGTTCGATATTTAGTTCATTTAATTTCATAACTTCGACTTCGGTTGGATTCTCACCTAATTGCTGTAAATTGTTAATGTAAGTGTCAAGGGCCGTATTTGTTGCGCTTATATTTTCTTCAGTGAAAAATTCCCCATCTTCATCATACTCAACCCATGAGGTTGTTGGTTTGTTTTTTTTCAATTCCTCAAATGTCATGATAACCTCCTAAATGTGTTTTTTGTCTTTAATTTCATTCTACATTTTCGATCCTATATAACAATCATTTAAGAGGAATTTTTTGTAGGCTGCTAGTTTTCTAACTTATTTTCCCCTCCGCATAAATATAATTTATCGCAAGAATGCATGAATAGATTACAAACTTTCTACCTTTGCGAAAAAGTTTGACAATACATACGGGTAGTGGTAATTTAAAGCCTATAAGAAAACTCGGTATTAATCCCGAGTTTTCTTATAGGTGTAAATAGTCGAGAGGGGTCGAAATATGAAGAAGAAGTTGTTTGTATTACCATTTGTCCTACTATTATTTATTGCATTAGCTGCTTGTTCAGGGGAAAAAGATTCGAAGCAAGCAGGCACTAGTAAATCAGGGACTCCGAAAGATGGAGGAACGTTAACGATTGGTGTTAGCGATAATCCGGATACGATGAATCCGCTTTATGCGAATGATCGTGTGTCGTTAACCGTGCAGCAAGCTTTATATGCACCGCTGTATCATATGGAAGACGGTAAGAAAAAATTTGTTCTTGCTGAGAGCTTTACGCCTTCAGAGGATCAATTAACATGGACTTTAAAACTAAAGGATAATTTGAAATGGCATGATGGTAAGAAAATTACATCAGACGATATTGCGTTTACATTCCAATCTATTTTAGATGAGAAACAAAATAGCTCAAGTCGTGAAAACTTTGTTTTTAAAGGAAAGCCACTTGAGGTGAAAAAGGTAGATGAGTTAACAACTCAATTCGTTTTACCACAAGTAAGTGCATCTTTTGAAGGTGTAATGAATGATTTCTTCCCAATTCCGAAGCATGTATTTGAAGGGGAAGCAGATTTAGCGAAGAGTAAGAAAAACTTACAGCCTGTAGGATCAGGTCCATTTAAGTTTAAAGAATATAAATCAGATGAGTACGTTGCATTAGATCGATTCGATGATTATGTAGGTGGTAAAGCGAAGTTAGACTCTATCGTATACCGCGTTGTAAAAGACCGTAATACAGCAAATGTTTCACTACAAAATGGTCAAATCAACATGAAGATGATTGAGCCGCAAGACTTTAAGAAATTAGATAGCACTGGGAACTTCTCGATGGTGACATTCCCTGAAGGTAGATTATTCTACTTATCTTATAACCAAAATACAGATCTAATGAAGAAAAAAGAAGTGCGCCAAGCAATTGCGCATGCGTTAGATAAGAAAGAAATGATTAACTCAGCATTCGTTTCGAGTCAATTTGCAGAACCAGCAAATTCAATCTTAACGCCAGACGCTATGTATTATGCAAAAGACATTAAAGATTATAAGTATGATAAGAAAGAAGCAAAAGATTTATTAGCAAAAGCTGGCGTGAAAGATAAAGAAAAAGTACGCGTTATGTATGTAACGAATAATAAAATTATGGAAAGCTTAGCGCTTTATACACAACAAAAATTACAAGAAGTTGGCTTAGAAGTTGAACTGAATGCATTAGATGCTAGTGCAGCAAGTGACAAAAGCTTAGATAAAGAGAATAAAGAATATGATATTACATTCGGTGGTTACATAATGGGACCTGAGCCAGATTCATATAAGAGCTTATTCTTAAGTAATGCTGAATACAATTACGCACGTTATAAAAACGCTGATTTCGATAAGTTATGGGAAGAAGCTGCAGTTGAAACAGATAAAACAAAACGCGCAGAACTATACCATAAAATTCAAGAGACAGCTAGAGAAGACTTACCTTATCTACCAATCGCGTATCCGAAAGCAGTTATTGCAGTAGATAAGAAGTTTGATGGATTGAAAGAAGCAAAAGCAATTCCAGTTACAATGTTTGAAGATTTATCTAAGATTTATGAAGTGAAATAAGAAACAAACAGTAAAGAAGCTGGTGGAAATCAGCTTCTTTATCTGAGGGGGGAAGTTTGTGTATAAAGTAATTGCGAAGAGGCTTTTAAATGCAATTCCGCTTTTATTTGTTATTTCTATTATTTCTTTTTTATTAATAAAACTAGCACCGGGCGATCCAGTTCGAAACTTTGTTACGCCGAATATGAGTCCAATTGATGTTGAGCGTATTCGCAAAAGTTTAGGGCTCGATCAACCGATTTATATGCAGTATATTTTATGGTTGAAAAATATTGTAACAGGGAACTTTGGTTATTCACTTCAAAACCATCGACCTGTTTTAGACCTTATTGTAGAAAGGTTACCTGCGACGATTGGGTTGATGGGATCATCTTTACTTGTCTCATTTGTAATTGCAATCCCGCTTGGACTACTTACAGGTGTGAAAAAGAATTCTATCTTTGATCGCATTGTGAACTTTATCTCTTATGTGGGAATTTCCATGCCAGTCTTTTGGTTCGCGTTATTATTAATTTACTTATTCTCTTTAAAGTTGAATCTTCTTCCGAGTATGGGTATGCGTACAGTCGGTCAAGATTCCGTCTGGGATATTGTCCAGCACGGCATTTTACCTTGTATGGTGCTAGCGTTCCAAAACGTTTCTGTTTATATGAGATATATTCGTTCCAGTACAATTCAGCAATTAGAAGAAGACTATGTACAAATTCAATATGCGTACGGTGCTTCAAAGAAAACCGTTTTATTTAATCACGTACTTCGAAATGTATTAATACCGATTATCACGATTTTTGGATTATCTATTCCGAGTTTAGTAGGCGGAGCGTTTATTACGGAAACAGTATTCTCATGGCCGGGACTTGGTTCACTTGGGGTAAATGCTATTTTTAGATTTGATTATCCAATTATTATGGCAATTACATTACTATCATCATTCATGTTAATTCTCGGTAATTTAATTGCTGATATTTTATATGGCGTAGTAGATCCGCGCATTCGAATGAGGGGGTGATTTGGAATGAATAATAGGAGATTTCAAACGATAAAAAGTAGTTTTACGAAAAATAAGTTTGTACTAATGGGAGTGATTATCCTTGCGGTTTTAACAATTGCATCGATTTTTGCATTCGTATCGCCATACGATCCTAGCAAAATGTCGATTCCAGATCGCTTACAAGAACCGAGTATGAGTCATCCTTTCGGCACGGATGATTACGGAAGGGATTACTTAACGAGGGCATTATATGGAGGAAGAGTTTCACTTGCGGTCGGTTTCCTTGCAATGGTTGTTTCTATTACAATCGGAACCGCGGTCGGAACAATTAGCGGATATTTTGGCGGAAAGTTAGACAACTTCTTAATGCGAATTGTTGAAGTACTTATGTCCATTCCATCATTCTTCTTAATGCTGTTATTAAATGCTTATTTAAAACCAGGGATTACGACGTTAGTTCTTATTATTGGATTACTAACATGGATGGACACCGCTCGTATTGTAAGGGCAGAAACGCTATCTGTAAAAGAGCGTGAGTACGTTTTATATGCAAAAGTATCAGGACAGAAATCACTCACAATTATTGTAAGACATATCATTCCTAACATTTTATCAACCATTATTATCGCTGCGACATTAACAATTGCGACATCGATTTTAATGGAATCATCACTTAGCTTTTTAGGTTTAGGTATTAGAGAACCAGATTCTTCTTGGGGCAGCATGCTAAACAATGCGCAAGGATACATAGGTGAAGCTTGGTATTTAACACTCTTCCCAGGGTTCCTTATTCTTTTAACGGTACTTAGCTTTAACGTAATTGGTGAAGCATTGAAGAAAGCTTTCGCGCCAAAAGGAGCTGGAAATGAAAACTAAAGTGTTAAGTGAAAGGAGTGAGAAGCTTGTCTGAAAAACTATTAGAAGTGAATAATTTAAAGACTTCTTTTTTCATAGAAAGCGGAGAAGTAGAAGCGGTTCGCGGCGTTACATTTCGTTTACATAAAGGAGAAGTAGTTGGTATCGTTGGGGAGTCTGGAAGCGGAAAGAGTGTGATGGCGAAGTCTGTTATGTCTCTCGTTACATCACCAGGGAAAGTGAAAGAAGGGGAAATTCTTTTTCATAATGAAAATATCCTTTCTAAATCTGAGAAAGAATTGCGTTCTATTAGAGGAAATCAAATTTCACTTATATCCCAAGATCCAATGTCTGCGCTAAATCCAGTCGTGAAAATTGGAAAGCAAATGACGGAAGTAATTATACGGCATCAAAAAGTGAAAAAGAAAGAAGCGGAGCAGATTGCGGTCAACTTGTTAAAACAAGTCGGTCTTTCTTCACCAGAAGAAAGGATAAAACAATATCCACATGAACTAAGCGGCGGTATGAAGCAGCGAGTTATGATCGCAATGGCAATGTCTTGTAACCCAGACCTTCTCATTGCGGACGAACCGACGACAGCACTTGATGTAACGATACAAGCACAAATACTAGATTTAATGAAAAACTTAAAAAACGAAACGAACATGGCGTTACTTCTTATTACGCATGACTTAGGAATAGTCGCACAAAACTGTACACGCGTTATCGTTATGTATGGCGGACTTATTATGGAAGAAGGACCTGTACTTGATATTTTCCAATCGCCGAATCATCCATATACGAAAGGGCTATTAAACTCTCTGCCGAAAATATCGAACGGCGTAAAAGAAAGACTCGCGCCAATTCAAGGTGTAACGCCAAACTTATTAAACCCGCCACAAGGTTGCCCATTCGCAGAGCGTTGCCCGCAAGCGATGGACATTTGTGAAAAAGAGCGTCCGCCATATTTTGAAATCGGAAACGAAAGACGTTCCATGTGCTGGTTAAACGATAAGACAGTAGGTGAATCACATGCATGAAGAAAACTTAATTGAAGTTCGGAACTTAAAAAAGTATTTTCCTATTAAAAAGGGGCTATTCGGCAGAAAAACAGAGCAATTAAAAGCAGTCGATGACCTCAGCTTCACAATTAAAAAGGGTGAAACATTCGGATTAGTAGGAGAATCGGGCTGCGGAAAATCAACGACAGGAAGAAGTATCATTCGTTTACACGATGTCACTTCAGGGAACATCCTATTCGACGGAAAAGACATTGCAAGTTTAAAGGAAAGTGAACTAAAAGAATATAGAAAACGAATGCAAATCATTTTCCAAGATCCATACGCATCATTAAATCCGTCGATGAACGTATTCCAAATTATTAGCGAGCCAATGAACATTCACGGCTCTTACGAAAAAGAAGAGCAAAAAGAAATTATATTAGACCTTCTAAAAAAGGTAGGATTAAAAGAAGAACACTTATATCGCTACCCGCACGAATTTAGTGGAGGCCAGCGCCAGCGCATCAGCATCGCGCGCGCACTATCTGTAAAACCAGATTTCATCTTATGTGACGAACCAATCTCAGCACTAGATGTCTCCGTCCAAGCACAAGTTGTAAACATGCTGCAAGACATCCAAGAAGAAACAGGCGTCACATACTTATTCATCGCACATGACTTATCGATGGTAAGACACATATCAGATCGAATCGGAGTCATGTACTTAGGAAACATAGTAGAAATTGCCGACAGCGAAGACCTATACACAAAACCGGCACATCCATACACACAAGCACTACTCTCATCTATGCCAGAACCAGATCCAACAAACATAGGCAAAGAACGGATCATTTTGCAAGGAGAAGTACCAAGCCCACTCAACTCACCATCCGGCTGCAAATTCAGAACGCGCTGCAAATTCGCCACTGAAAAATGCGCACAGGAAGTACCGAAGATGGTTGAGATTGCGAAGGGGCATCAGGTGGCTTGTCATTTGTTTTAGAGTGGGGGAAAGCATCGGGGGGACCTGGTGCTTTTTTTCTTTGTAGGTGAACGTGATGTGGGATTGGTTGTTAGTTTAGGAGATAACGCGCTCGAAATTTGTCGGTAAATCGATATGTTGTGTCGAAACGTTGATATATTCGGAGTTACGATCGATATAATCGAATAATCGTTGATATATTTTTTTAAAGAGTGGGATTGGTTGTAGATTAATGTAGAAATTTAATGTTTTCGAAAAAAAGAATTGACTTCTATATTAGTTGTAACTAAAATAGTTACATAAAGATGTAATTAATTTAGTTACAACTAATATCTGCTAAAAATATGATTTATATATTTAATTAAGGATGGTGGTCCATACGTTGCCACCCGGTGTAGAAAGTTACTAACACATTCAAATCAATGCATATTCCAAGCTTTAGTATTTTCTGTTACGGAGCAATAAGGTGCAATGTTATCTTTTGTTAAAAACCTTGGTGGATCTTTCTTTGGAAATATTAGTTTTGGGGAAATATAGTAAGGTATCTAAAAAAGAACAAGGTATAAAAAGATGTACCTATATAAACCAAAAATTTAGTTGAGCTGGATAATAAAAAAAAGGTAGGAGATTTAAATGGAGACGAAACAAGATAATCTTATTTACGTATGGGATGCATATTGTGGATGGTGCTATGGTTTTTCAGAAAGTATTAAAGGATTTTACAAAAACCACACTGAAGTACCATTAACGGTTTTATGTGGAGGGCTATTTTTAGATAATTTACCAATGAAAAACTTCTCATATATAGAAGAAGGAAATAAAAGAATTAATCAACTTACAGGTGCTGAATTTGGTCCTTCCTATCAAAAATTGGTGGAGGAAGGGACTTTTAAAATGAATTCGAAAGATGCTGCAATTGGCTTTTCAGCTTTACGCTCATTAGCGCCAGACCGTTTATTAGAATTCACTTCAGCTATGCAAAAAGCGTTTTATTATGAGGGCCAAAGTCTGAGTGATCCTGAAACATATCGCAAAATTGCAATCGAGCATGGTTTGGACCCTGAACAAGTATTGGAACGTTTAAACGCTCAAGAAACAATAATAGATGTCCAAAATGATTTCAATAAAGTTCGACAGCTTGATGTTAATAGCTATCCTTCATTACTTTTACAAAAGGATAATCAAATTATTCCTATTGGTGGTGGCGTAATGACACCGGATAAAATTGAAGCGCGTTTTAAAAATTTATATTAAGAAAATTTAGGATATAGTAGCAAACATGTTATCTTAGGCCATCTGACATTCATCTCCGGAATATTCGCTAGTACTATTACACTTTCAGATAAATGGGAGTGGGAGATTTTATCGGAACAAGATAAAAATATGATGATTAGTTAATAACTTTAACAAAAGGAGAATAACATACTATGTTTAAAACAATCGATACAAATCAAAAAGATGTGAAATTAACGGTGTTTAGTTCGGACGAAAAAAGCTTTATGGTCACAGCAACATTAGTTGAGAAAGCAGGACATGCATTTTTAATAAACTCAAAATTTACGCAGTCTGATTCGAAAGAAATTGTAGAGTATTTGAAAAAAAACAACTTATCTCTAGATAAAATCTTTATTATTCATGGGGATCCAGACTACTACTTTGGATTAGAGAGCATTAAAGCCTTTTACCCAGAAGCTATAGCGTATGCAACAGAGTCTACTGTTGAACATATCGTTCATTCTGTCTTAGGGAAATTAAAAGTTTGGAAAGACGTCCTTGGAGAAAATGCACCAAGTAACGTGGTATTACCTCAAGTATTTAAAGAAAAAGCGATTGATTTTCAGGGGTTAACATTTGAACTAGTAGGCTTAGATCATTACAGAACTAGCCTATTTAATAAAGAACTAAAAGTATTAATTGGTGGTATCGATGTATTTAACGAAATACATGTATTCTTAGCGGATACTAGCTCAAAAGCGGATATGGAGGCATGGATTGAGAACTTGAAAGTATTACAAGCATTACATGCTGACATAATTGTGCCTAGCCATGGATCAATCGAAAAATCCCTAAATAATCAAGCACTTACTGCGACAATGGATTATCTAAGAACGGCGGTTCAAGCTTCTGAGGAAAGTGGAACTTCAAAAGATTTTGTGGCAAAACTTGAAGCAGCATATCCAGGCTATGCAAATAAAGGTGTATTAGAATTAAGTGCAAAAGTTGTAACAAAAGAAATGCCTTGGGGTTAATGATATGAATAAATATCAAAAACTATTACATGAAACGTATGTGTTAACTGGCGAAGGGAAATTGGATGCGTTCAAAACGTATTTAAGTGAAAATGTATCTTGGACAGAAGCTGCTGGGTTTCCATATGCAGGTACTTATATAGGTCCAGATGAAGTAGTGAAAAACGTACATGAACGTCTTGGCACAGAATGGGATGACTATAGCGCTAAAGATGAAATTTATGCTTTTAATAACAATACTGTTATCGTTTATGGAAAATATAGTGGAACATATAAAGCTACAGGGAAGTCATTTGTAGCAGATTTTTGTCACCTTTATAAGTTTGATGAGAACGATAAGGTTAAGAAGTTTATTCAAATTGTGGACAGTGCAACTGTTAATGAGGTATTAAGTTAGAATTAATCGTTTCTAATATGCCTTGTATAGGGGGAGGTTAGGATAAATGAAATTCCTAACATTACCCCTGATATTACATTTTGGGGAAGGTTTCTCCTTCTTCAAACTTTTTATAGAAGAAAACTTATTTAAGTAGAAGAGGTAGGTATATATGAAATTAGAGAAAAGTTTAATCATAGCAATTATTTCTGTATTTATTTTAGGAGTAGTTTCGACTTTGGTATATCAAGCTTCCAACGGTAATAACAAAGGGAACTCAATAAAGAGTGAAAATGTCGCTTCTGTATCAAAAGAAGTAAAAGAAAATGAAAAGAATAAAAAGATGGTAGTTGATTTCTATAATGAAGTTTTTAACAAACATAATATCGATATTATCCCTAAATATGTTAGCGAAGATTATAAGCAACATAATCCTTTTGTTGCTGATGGACGAAAAGCCTTCATGGATTTCTTTAAGGAGGATTTTGTTAAAAATCCTAATTCCTCTGCAGAGATTAAACGTGTAGTAGCTGAAGGGGATACAGTTGCTCTTCATGTACACTCTCGTACTAATTCTCAAGATAAGGGAGTTGCTATAGTGGATATATTTCGTATCAAGGATGGAAAGATTGTCGAACACTGGGATGTAATTCAAGAGATTCCAAGTGAAGCAGCTAATGATAATACGATGTTTTAGAGAGAAGATATATTTAATAATTGTTTAATTGATAGTGCTTTGTAGAATTTAGAAATTTAGATAATTAGTCATCAAATTTGGAAATCATTTAAAAATAGCATATTAAATGATGGCACAAATTAATACGAAATAGCTCTTTAATAAAAAATCCTACTCATTAAAAAATGAGTAGGATTTTTTATTAAAGAATAGTGCTAATTTTGTGGTTCGGCACCATCTAAATTTGGAAACCATGAAAGTATAGGTACTCTATATCCACGTAAAGTAAAATCGTAATTTTTTCCTTCTTTTATGTTTGCTTGCAGATTCACTGAATGAAACTTCATCATAAGAAGGCTATCCTCATTAGAAATAACTTTTTCGGTTCCATTTTTTTGCTCAACCTAGTACAATCTTACCAATTTAAAAAAGACCACCATTACTGGCAGTCCTTTTTTG
>NZ_JBNLYE010000103.1:0-13742 GCF_050172095.1 Bacillus sp. GMs2/2 | reverse complement strand
CTCACGGTATAGCGCTATAAGCTCCCGTCGAGCCAATCGTGCTTCTTTAATCCAAATGCAAAGTAACAATGGATCATTCTTTTGAATCGCCTCTATTTGTTTCTTTTCACAATGCTGCAAGAATTCATCTAGTATTTGTTTTTTCTGTACATCTTTCTTTAAAACTGATAACGTCATAGCGCTTTCTCCTCTCAAATTCATTCCACATCTTTTGTAAATTCTTTAATTGGTTTATCGAGTGCATAAACAACAAGTAAAAGCCCACAAATCAGAAACCCAGTGATACATACTGAAAAAACACTTTCTTCCATCATGATTATTTCCTCCTTCCAACTTTTTTTACATCTCAGAGAACTTAATTTGAGAGTTTACTATATTAATTTTCTCACTCAGCACAATAGGTAACGTATACGCTCCAACAATCTTTGTTGCGAGTGCCAAATGACCACGTTTAATTGCTTTATGGCTTGTTACTCCAAATTCACGATACAGTTGGTTATAGATATCACGGTAGACCTTTCCTCTTATCCCCGCATGTTGGTATGCATTAGATTGTTTACCACCTAATAGCGCAACGCCATGACTCTTGACTGCATTTGATATTTCATCGCATTCTACAGCGAATAACGGAGCATTTTCTCTTAAATCTTTGACATCTGATTTGATGTGCTGGAGTTCTTGCTTTTGCCCTTCTAGCGCTTCAAAAGTAAGTTTGAGAATACTCATTGGATCTGTAGGAACTTGTTGCTGGCTCTGAATATAGTTTTTCATACGGTTAAACTCATTGATGTATTTTACCTTTAGCAACATTGCTTTTTGCGTTGTATAGCTCATAGTTACGAGCATAAACGCATCGAAGTTTAAAATATATTTTTCTTGTATTCGATTGCGGTTATCTCGATATTCAATGGGCTCAAATTTGAGCGTATTAAAATTAATACCTAGTTCATCCACTTCAGCATTATGTTGTAGACTTGCTAATTTCGAAATTGTTTCTAAGATATCTCGTTTTATATTTTTGTGCTCCTTTCCAAACATCTCAGCAATTTTCAAACTATCTGTTACTACCTCACCCTTACTTTCAAATACCAGTTCGTTTGCTACTGTTAATCCATCCATGTAAAGCCCTCCTAAATTTTAATAATGCTTGTCCAGTCCACCAACCCTATGCACTTGGAATGACTCGTATTGAGTTCGTATGACGATGTACTAAATGCAATTCATCATCTACTTTCTTAAAGATTAGCCAATTATCAGGATTTAAATTATATGAATTGATATGTATCTTTTCTCTCTTGGTTGGTCTTTTACCATTTTTCATAAATGCTCCTCCCACCTTTTCTGTTTATTTTTCAAACAGCTCGTCCACTGTTGTTTTGAAGTATTTTGCTAGTTTCTGAGCTTCTTTTAGGGTGAAATCACTTTTACCGTGTTCCTTAGCAAAATATGTTCTCGGTGAAATATGGATTAAATTCGCAATTGCTTCTTGAGTCATACGTTGCTCTTTTCGAGCAATAAATAAGTTTTTGTACATACATATCACTCCCTGTATATTTTATATTTACATCAACTCCTGATTGAAGTATTCCCTTCAATTAGCTTTGGATAAAATCGTTCAAAAACGAACGTTTCGTTCGTATCAGAGTTAAAAAAAATCTCCTCTATTGATTCATCTAAAAAGTCAGCTATTTTTTTAGCAACTTCCATGGATGGGCTGCGCTCTTTTTTGTCCAGCATTCTTATATATCTTTCAGTAACCCCACAATGTTTTGCGATTTTATGATAAATTATTGATTGTTTCATGTCTACCTCCCACAAGAACGTTTTGTTCGATTATAATCATATCGAACAATTTATACATTGTCAATGACTTTTCGAACATAATGTGCTATGATTAATCCCAAAGAGAACAAGTTGTTCAAATGAATAACTTTATGAGGTGATTAAATTGATGGGTATAGGGGCTAGAATAAAAAAACTCAGAAAACAACGTAACTGGACGCAAGAAATCCTAGGAAAAAAGGTAGGGGCTTCGTCTCGTGTAATTGGTTATTATGAATCCGAAGAACGTTTTCCTTCACCAGATACTATTGCAAAATTATCTGATACATTAGAAGTAACAACTGATTTCCTACTAGGACGTGGTAACGAATTAGATATAAAGAAACACACAAAATTTAAGGAAATTATGGAACGATTAGATACGCTCCCTGAGGAAAAACAGGAAATTGTACTTCAACAGATGTTGGCAATAACCAAAACATTAGAAGATTATCATAATAACGAAAAAAAATAGCCCCTCATCTTGGAGACGGGCTATCTTTTAAATTCTAAAACTTTCTTCTATGTACTCTTCAATTAATTCCGGTTTAGTTTCATCTATTGTGTTCAAAAATAGTTCTACAATCTCTTCTCTCTTCATTTCTATTCCCCCTATGTTTTTTCATTCTCATCTCTCACTTACATTCTATCATCTTGAAATTTATTAAATATCTTACTCGCAAAACTTTTAAAAATAAATTTTTAGCTACTAAATACCCCAAATAAAATCAAATACAATAAAAAAAAGACAACTTTTAGTTGTCTTTTTTTATTTCAGCCCCCAGGTTTTGTCCCCTGTTCCATCTTTTGTATTTTATTAATTTGATAACTCTTTGTTTCGAGTACCTTGTCTGTTATTGGTATTATGAATGTCATTGCACAAATTATTAATACAATTTTCTTCAAAATTAATCCCTCTTTTCTCTTTTTTGTACCCCATAATCCATTTTAATGTTGGATGACTATCACCCTCATTATATAACTTTCTTGCAATTAAACCAGCAAAAAAATAATTAGATTGTGCAAAAAAATGTTCAAGAACTTCATGCATAATTCCATAATCCTTACTTGCAATAGCTCTAAAGAAGATTACAAAATCATCATCGTCTTTCTGATAAAAAGCCTTCTTTATTTGATCAATCTCTTCAAAATTTAATACTCTATCTTCATAATATATTTTTGCCAATAAGAGATTATGTCTTGTCTCTTGTTCTAATTCAAATATCCCCGATTTTTTAGAAACTTCATGACTTTGTTCAAGATACTGTAAACAAAGTCCTTTATCCTCTATTAAATAAGACATACCTAGTCGGTAATATGCATCAGCAACAGTTTTATTACAGATGTTTGCGTTAATTATAATATACGCATAATGCCTAGTAGCTTCTAAATCATTAAGTTGCAAACAAACTGTACAAAATAGCTCTGCAATTCTGTGAATATAACAATTCCTTATAAATAATTTTCGGCTTTCACTCACAGCTAAAATAGAATTTTCAATTTCATTTCCAATTGTAAACATACGTTCAAAATTTTTATCAAAATAATAATTGTAACATTTCATAATTTCCGATAAAACACGTAAAACTGGATCTTGAATTTTTCCGTATTTCTCCAGTTCTACCTCTATATCATTCCCTGGCAATGTATCTTTCATGTAATCATACAAAATTTTATATACGCCTACATATTCTCGTATAGATGTTTCTTCACTTAAATGCTTATTAATAAGTTCGTTTAATAATTCGGTATCTCTAATAATAGCTGCATATTCGAAGCTCTGCTTAATTAATTCTGTAGAATTTAATTCTAGACACCAGTTATACATCAAATCTTTTGATTCAACTGTACTTAATGACATAACATGCGATAGTTTAAGTAAATTGCAAAAACTAATTGTTCCCTGATTTTTAAATTTTGACATATAGTGCAGAGGAACATCCATTTTTTCGGCCACAATTGTTAAATTTAAATCCTCTCTATCTTCAATCAAATCACATATTTTTTGATTAAAGCTCATAAAAACATTTCCCCCTCTCTAAAACATAAAAATTCACCATCCCATTTTCTCAACCTCTAAACTGCACTACGAATGATGAATGTCTGTTAAACTAAAGAGGAACTCGTATGATGCAAGTGTTTTTCCTAAGATAGCTTTAGGATGAACGGTGCGAGAGGTTTTGGCAGAAGCACCCCTTACACACGCTCTGCGAGTTTTTATGTTTTCTGTTTTTTTATTTTTTGTTTTTTACGATTATTCTGTCTATTAACTTGACAGAAACCCATATACTGTATACAGAGCCAATTTTAGCACGGACTCGCATTCTATTCCACTCTAAAACTTATTTCTCAATATAGCATTAAAGAAAAAACTTGAAAATATTTGAATGCATCTTCATATATTTTATATTCGTAATGAATATTGGTTCATTATTCATTATATTCCACTCAAATTAACGTAGAAACCCGCCAATTTTTAAGTAGTGCACCCAACCAATTCTGAATTATATTAGAATATCATAAGAAATAATTTTCGAACTTTCTCAATATGTATCACGATATTATTATGGTAATATGATTTTACCCTTACTTGTATCATCATGACCGGTTTTCTACTAATAGTAGTGGGAGTGTTTATTTTTTGGGTAATTTTAAATCTAAATATGTTATACTGTTTTAAACGGTAATTTTATTTTCATGTAGGTAATATGTTATTAAAATTAAAGTGGTTAAAGTCAAAGAAAGGCTCTCAATTTATTTTGAGAGTCTTTTCTTTTGGTAACAAACAAGTTATAATCTACCCAATAAATTTAATTATCAATCTTTATATATACAGGAGGGGTTCTTATGGTGGTCTACAAAGATAAAGAACGAGGAACATATTTTTTTGTGGTCAGAGTCCGTCAGTTTGATGGTACCCAAAAACAAGTAAAACGTCGTGGGTTTAAAACGAAAAAAGAAGCACGTGAAGCTGAAGCAAAAATGTTAATTGAAAAAGAAACAAATTCAAATTTAACATTTGCTCAAGTCGCGGATAGTTATTTTGATTGGTATTGCCAAAGAAGAAAACAATCTTCAATTAACACCATTAAAGCCATCCTTGAAAATCATTTACTAGAAAAGTTCGGAAAATCAAAAATCAACAATATAACTGCTAAGCATATCATGATCTACCAAAACGAAATTATTCATAAGTATTCAGCTGTTTATTTGAAAAAGATTCATACCGTACTGTCCTCAATTTTTAATTTCGCAATAAAATTTTATGGTCTCACAAGTAATCCTGCGAGAATTGCTGGCAACTTTGAAAAAGAATCGAATAAACGATTAAACTTTTGGGAATTTGATGAGTTTAAACAATTCATTCATGTAGTAGATGATTTACTATATCAAGCCTTTTTTACGACTCTTTATTATAGCGGTGCAAGAACTGGCGAATTGCTAGCATTAACATGGGCAGATATTAATTTTGAAGAAAAATCGATTAATATTAATAAAACCAACTATAACAGACAGATTACAAAACCAAAAACCAAAGCCTCAAATCGTATTATTATGCTACCATCTCTTGTCATAGACTTATTGAAAACATTAAAAGAACATGCTACATTAGGGGCACCGATAAAAAATGATTATATTGTATTTGGTGAATTTTACACAAGTATAGCGACAGCCACCCTTCATAAACGTTTTGCTAAATATGTTGCTTCTTCTGGAATACCTAAAATTCTACTTCATGAATTTAGACATTCCCATGCATCTTATTTAATAAATAGAGGTGTTAGTCCACTTGTGGTAGCCCAGAGACTAGGACATTCGGATGTGTCAACAACGTTAAATACATATAGTCATTTATATCCGTCAAAACAAGCGGAAGTAGTTGCGTTTATGGAACAAGATTTATCATTTTCGTTACCAATTCGTGACCTACGCCCTTTAAAAGGTTGATATTATGCAATTCGCAATGATCAGAGTAATCATTAATATACAAAACTTTAATTTCCAAAAAGAGCACAAAACAGCTATATTAAGCAGTTTTTCGCTATATCGAAAAATGTAAATGGCAACACTTTTCTGTTGATTTGTGACCATATTCGTTACCGAAAAAATCAAAATTAAACTAATAAAAAAATAAAAGAGCACAGCGTGTATAAAAGGTGCGTCAACACCCCTTATACCGTCCGCCTAAATCACCTAGGCAAACACTTGCTGTAACTCTTTATGTACTTTATTTTACCGTACGTAAGGGTTCTTCCGCAACAGTTTGCTTACATTTTGTGGCATACTGTTGCTTTTTTATTTTCAAAGGAGACGAGCCCTTATGAAAAAGAAACAAGCAATTACTATTCTTGCTAGCATAGAAACATACGAAAACTTAGTATCTTTTCAAACTCTCAAGGAATTAAATGACACTGTACGCGCATATAAGAGGCAATTTGCTGATCAATTAAATAAAAACCAATTAGCTGTATTAAATAAATTGCACAACTATTCTTCTAAATTCCTTGGTGTATCTTTCAGAACGAAAAAACACATTGCTGAAGACCTTGATATTAGCCGTAGAACAGTTATTCGTGCATGCCACCACTTAGAATCACTTGGTATTATTAAGCAACTGGAAATGAAACGTAAGAGTGACATGAGACAAACTAGTAATATAATCATTATTCAGCCAATTATTACGGAAGAACAACTTGTCACAGAAGCCCCTACTAAAACTGTGGAAATTTGTCACACCAAGAAAACAACTACAAAAACCTTAAAACAAAAGATAAAAGATATAAATAAACGTAAAGAGGAAGTTTCGCAATCTTTTCAACATGATTTAGACTTCATCGATTATCGTGTGCCACAATCTATGCGTATGGAATTACAAACTGCTTTTTCACCCAATGTGATTAATGAGTCTTTCAAAAATGCCAGAAACATTGCAAAGAAGGCTGCAAAACAATTTAATTTATTAGCAGATACAGATGTATTTCACAACCTTCTTGCAAATGCTTCTTCTGTTTTGTACTTTAAAACACATAAGTACGAGCATAATGGAAAATCGATGAAAAATCCTATTGGATACTTTACTCGAACGTTCAAAAGAATCGTCTATAACTACATTGATAGCTTTAGAGAGATACATAACCTTGCAAATCGTGAGGCAAATAAAGATAATGGACTAGCTTTTTTCAAAGAATTTATTGATGGTTAACTTGTTATGTCTTAACAACCATTTGATTCATGAAATCGTGAATGGATTTAGCTTGAAATATGCGAAAATTTGAAGAGGAGATGTCATACTGGCTATCGGTAATTACCAGAAGAGAAGGGAAGTATTTGGATTTCTTGGGTTGCCATAGTTCTCGCTGCCATTCCAAACTATGAAAGTAAATTTCATATCGGTTTAATTTCTCTTGCATTACTTTCTTACTGTATACCGAATTCTGAACTTCTATGAAAAATGGAGATTGTCGCCAAATTGCAAATATGTCTGGCTCCATATATGCTTTACCATACTTCGGCTCGACTTTAAACAATTTAGGCTTTTCGTACTGAAGAAGTTGCTTATATACATTCACAATAGCAAGGAAGTGCGGAATCTTTTGACTTGTTTTTCGAATCGGACTCGGTTGTGGAAAGTAGATATATGGTTTCTGTAACACATTTACGTCCACACTCCCATCTCGCCTTAATCGTTTCATAACCGTATTGCAACTGGTCACAGCTTTCTTGAGTCCTTGAAAATGCAAATCGATAATGTCATCTCGTGATAGGCACCTAAAGCGGCATAAGTCTTTTATAATCGCTTTATCTCTACTCTTCATGTTCCAACACTCCAAACAAAGGAAGTTCTTGTTGTAGCGAATTCTGAAGCGTTATATCTTCTTTGAGTAAACGGTAAGGTTCAACTATTTGCTTTGCTTTATTAAGTTCTAAATAAGGAGCTTGCACTTTCTTTAATCCATTTAACTTTAAAATCATTTGGCCAGATTGCTCTAAGTGTTCTGATCCAGGTGTACCCATAATATTACTATTAATTGTGTTATCGCATTTAAAGCCCATTCTAACCGTCATATTTAGCTTTAACTTACCATCTAGCACCTTTGCATCTGGTCTTTGCATAGATAGCATGAGGAATACGCCTAGTGCCCGACCAACTGCCGATATTTTTTCTATTGTCGTCATACATTCTTTTTCATCTTGTAGCATCGCTACTTCATCAATAGCTAAAAGAATATAGGGTTTCTGTTTATCAGGATTTAATTTGTTGTACTCATCAATGTGATCCACTTCATATTCTTCCATGAGTTTTCTGCGCTCGCATATTTCCTTCCACACTTTTTGAAGCATGATTTTCATTTCGATTTCTTCCATGCATACCTCTTTTACATGCTTCACCCTTCTCAAGAAATGAAATTCAGAGTTTTTCAAGTCGCCCAGATACAAATGCAATTTATTAGGAGACATGTATTGAATGAGTGTAGAAAGAACAACTCGCACCATACTACTTTTCCCACTTCCTGTTTCTCCTGCGATTAAAAGATGTGGTGTATTTGCTTCAACCATGTCATACGTAATCGTGTTTCCAAATTGGTCCCGTCCTACCACAACAGGAAGTCGATATTTTTGTAATAATGGCTGCCATTTCTTATAACTGTAGTTATATTGTTTTAAACCAGCATCAGAATAAAATACATTGAGTACAAACTTTTTAATGTCCCCCTCAATCGCTACATTCCGTCCAAATATTTGCTGAAAGCAAAACCATTTCTTTTCAATTGTCTTTGGATCTAATCCGTTTGGGATAGTAAATACATATTTCACGCTTTCTTTGGAAGAAGAAACAGCATGAATTTTAGGGTAAATTGGCACTTTTCCGCCACCCGTTTGATGTTCCATATATAATCCTGCCTTATCAAATACTTCAATGAGTTGATGTTTTAAAGCCTTCCTATGAAGCCACTCTTTTATGATTTCCATATCATCTCTCCTTAGAACATAATCACAATACGAATGAAAACATACGCAACAAAGCCAATTCCACCAATTCGTATTCCATGATGTAATCCTTCAGATACAAATTTCGCTGCGGAAATATAATCATTTTGAATCAAATACCTTTCTAGCAATACTGCACCAATTGTAAGACCTCCTAGCACCCCTAAAGCTACATAAGTATGTACAAGAGGCTGAGACATATGAAAGAAAGCCATGGGACTAAGTGGCTCCAAACTAAACGCTCTCACTTGCTTTTGCTTCTTATAAGATTGATTCATGAAATCCCGAAAGGGAATGATTTCTTTTCTCTTAAACATGTTGCCTCCTCCTTATAAAAAGAATCCAAAAGCAAAATAGATACATTCTAAAACCATGTAAGAAGTACGTTTTAGTAATTCAAAGGCGTCAAAGGGAACATTGGTTATAAAGGTTACCAGTTCATCTGGTAGTTTTCGTATTTCTAATGCTGTACTGTCCAATGGTTCTTTTACATACCAACTCATCCATCTATACAGAAAATCGGTAGTATCAGACACACTCATTGCATTTTGATTCAGAGCATCCCAATGACAAACCATTTCGTTTGCCGAACTTTCGCACCATTTACCAATCTCTTCTGCATTTCGAAATTGTGGATGCGGAATTTGATTCCATCCTTTCGCCCGATCTTCAGTCAAATAAAACTTAATCTGATTCCCAATTATCTCATATGCATTTTCCTTCACCAATACATCCTCACTCATTCCATTCCCTCCCCTTCTATAAACAAAATTCAAATTCTTGATGTATCAGAGGTTCATACCCACATTACCAAGGTAGCAATACCTTGATAGGAACCACGGTAGCTACCTTGATAGAAATCTAAAATTTACCTTGATAACTACCTCGGTAAAATCACCTATTCCTATCTTGATAGCTACTTTGGTAACTGGAATTTCTCTTACCGTGGCAGCTACCTTGATACATCATATTGTGGAGAGCTTGGACAATATTCACCATTTTTGGGGTTTTATTTTTAGTGAAAATTGGACATGACTGTATATAACAAATTAATTAATGAGGTGAAAACATGTGGGGTCTTGGTAAAAAACGTACAAAACTAGGAAAATTCTTGGACAAACATGAAATCGAACAAGAATGGCTTATACGAAAATCGGATTTAGGAAGAAATACAATTGGAGAACTAGCTAATAATCCTAATAGATATCCTACACAAAAAACCATGAAGAAAATATTAAAAGTACTTCGGGAATTTGATCCTAAAATAAGAGCTGATGATTTTTGGGATATGTAAATGCAAAAAAGTCCGCCTCCAAAAGGAGACGGATTTTTAGGTTAACTATTTCAGTTAAGAATGGTTGAATATAAAATATAATATAACAAAAATTATTAGTCAATAGCTGATTCTATTTTGAATAAAGTGTATTTTTCAAAAGCATGTTAAGCACTTTAGAAGCATATAATAAATTGCTCCGGCTATGTCATACAACATACCAATCTATACAGAAAAAGCATTCCGGACTTCACCAATCTGGAATGCTTTTTCTCATATTTCAACATGTTGCTACATAAAATAAAATTAACACGTTCCTCTTTTATAATAAGCATCCTATGTAACCAGAGCACTCCTAAAGAATGCTCTGGTTTTTATTATTCATTGTAATAAAACTATTCTTTTGTATAAAATTCTAGGTATAAGTGCAAAAAATCCGCCCCCAAAAGGGAACGGATTTTTACTGTACATAGATAGATTAGAGAACGTATTTAAAATATAAATTACATTCATTTTACAGTCAAGATCCTGTTCTACCTTTCATTATTATTACATATATTATTTATGCATCTAGAGAATCACCACATTTTTGACACCTTCAACTGGGGAGGGTGTCTTTTTATTTTAAAGGAACATTATGCACTTTAGAAACATATATTAAATTGCTCCTGACATGATGCCTTTTTATATACAGAAAAAGCATTCCGGCCTCTCCACGCTGGATTGCTTTTTTATTTCTGAAGTCATATAACATGATTCCGTTGCATACATATAAAGTGGTTCAAGAGAAACCACACAAGAACATTCCTCCCATCCAACCAGGAATGTTCTTTTTTGTATACTTACGTCTTATTGTACATAGAATGAAATGTCATTCGATTTTTCTCCTTTTTACAGAAGTGCTCCCTGGTCAGGAGCACTTCTTATTAATTCATATACAAACAGTTTTTAATCAGTACAATAAACTATCCCTCAAACCTCACATACTCCCCTGATACCCATTGGTCTCCACCAACGTTATACCAGCCATTTTGAATGCCCCAAGATTGATAGCGTTCCCCTCGGTACACATTCTTTACAATATCATAATTCGTTCCTGGTCCTGTACGAACACGTAAGACATCCGCTGTAATTGTAACAACACCTACACCATTATTAGACGGTTGTGTAGATGGAGCTGTATTACCACCACCGTTATATGCGTTTTGCACCCTTTCAATGAAAGACCCCCAACGTCCTTCTGCTAACATACGATGAGGACAGTACTTTCCGCTCCATGATTGGTGTGTGCGAACTTTACTTATCGGAATGTTGTATTGTTTCATGAGCCCAGCTACAACAATAGCTGCATTATTTTCCGCTTTATAATATCTATCCCCGCCACTTAAAGAATAACAGATTTCTACACTAATCGATTTTCTGTTGCCTGAACCATTCCCATCTCCACAAGCCCATGCATTCCGTTCTAAAGGTAAGCCTTGTACAGCTTCTTTATCGTCTACCGCAACGTGGAATGAGACCTCATTATTATTTCGTATCATATAAGCAATTTCATTCTCTGCTGGCGCATCATTATACGTATTGTGAACTGTGATAAATTCTGGATTCATTGTATAAGGGCACTTTGTACCATATTTACTTGGGTCAACTAATTTTTTTCTAATTTCCATTATTGAACATCTCCCTTTTTCTCTTCTTCTTTTTGTTTGCCACCTAAAATTTCAACTGCATTTTTTAAAGCTTGCGGAAGTGGAATGCCCATTCTTCCGGCATTTTCTAAAAGTGAAAGTAACTCATTACCTATGAAGAAAAAAATTGTTGCTTCACGGATGGCACTATTACTTCCTAACGCTGCATCTAATTGCGCTGCTGCCCCAACCAAAAGAAAAAGCACCACCTTTTTGGCGATGCCCTTGAAACCAACTTTACTTTTTAATTCTCCGTTATACCCTGCTGCAATCATGCCAGTTACATAATCAATAACTGCCATTGTCACTAAGATTTTCAATGTTGCATCCCATCCTCCCAAGAAATACCCACAAAATCCACCGAAAGTGGCAATAAAAACCTTTAATAATACATCGATACGATCCACATTCTTTCCTCCTTCTTTAAGATAAAAAAAGAGAGACGCTTGTCCCTCTTTCAAAAATACTTATATATGAACACTCTAAATCCCACCCTTGAATACCAAACCTAAAACTGCCATAACTATTGCACTAATAACAATTCGTAAAATCCACGTGGTATTTAGACTGATTTTTTCTAATTGCTTATTGATGTTAGAAATATCTTTTTCGTTTATCGTTGTACGAGTTTCTAAATTACGAATATCTCGCATAATTTCTTTTTGCTCTGCTTTTAGGCTGTCGATTTTTACATATACGTCCTCCATACATTCACATCCCTTTTGAAATCTTAATAAGACAATCTCTATATACTATGAGACAACTCTTTTCTAAGTGAATGCATGAATTTTTTTATACAAAAGCCCTATTTTGTCAAAAAAAGTGATTCTCGGCTCCTTCTTTACACTAAATAGTTAATTGAAAAATGAATAATTTTATCAGTAGTGATGTTGTATATTCTTACATTCCCGCCAGTTTCTATGTTGAATTCACAGATAGAATACGGTGGGCCGGCGATAATCACAACATCTGTTATTTGTTGGGCTGGTCGCATTGCAACTGGAACATTGAATACAACTTGTCCTTCTTTTACATTCTTTAAAGAGCCTATAACAGAAACTTGGTCACCATTTCGTTTTGCTCTAGTAACTTGTCTTCCTTCAACATTGGACGCATTTGCTGTGTTGATTGACATCTGAATCCAATCTGTATCTGTTGCTTGCCTAATTGTCCCATCAGTTCGAAATTCTACTCGTTTGGACCAATCCCAAGAATCACCTTGTTCTTTTGTAGAAGGAGCAAATATCAACTCTCCCTGTGAACCCTTATGAATAACTGATTTAAAAGAACGACTTCCTAACACAATTGCGTTATCGACCTTAAATTCAAGTAATCCATTTATGATGTCGCCAGCTTTCTTAACTAAATTGGTAGAGTCATTGAAAGTAAATCCATCTTTACTGTTATAATCCATAGCTATTTTGTTTCCGACGTAATCATATAGGTAAGTTTGGTCACCTTTTCCAGTTGAACCCTGGCGAGCAAACAATCCAGAAACGTTAGTACCACCCCTCTTTAATAGCAACCCACCGGATGTAGCAAGGTCTATAGCGAGGGAGTTTGTCATAGTGTCACCAGTCTTTTTGACTACATTCATAGTATTTAATTTCTGTTGCAACTCGTCCAACGTTTTCTTAATAATCTCAAACTCTGAAATATAGTTTTCGATTTTAATATTACCTTCTTTTACATCTCGTCTTAATGTAATCCGAATGTCTGGTGTACTCATTCTTTCTGTACTTTTTTCCATAACAAAATAAGCTGTCCAATCATCCGATGTGGAAACAGCTTGTGAGGACAACGTATATGAAAATACACCATTCTTTGCATCAACAATTTCGGCATCGTCTCGAACGAACTGTCCAATTTGATTAATTGCTTCGTACTTTACTGCATACCCTGTTAAATCAACAATTTGCCCCTTTTCTCTTACATATACAGTAATCTTCAATCCGTTTTTATCATTTTGC
>NZ_JBNLYE010000102.1:0-13787 GCF_050172095.1 Bacillus sp. GMs2/2 | reverse complement strand
ATAATGCAGAGTGGCTATAATGAAGAATAAAATATTCTCTTTAAGATAGCATAATGAAACAAGAAGAAATGATAAATGAGGTGCGAAATGGAATATCAATATCCGTTAGATTATGATTGGTCAAATGAGGAAATGGTTACAATTGTTAAGTTTTATGAAGCGATTGAGAAAGCTTATGAAAAAGGGATTATAAGAGAAGAATTAATGGGTTTATATCGTCGTTTTAAAGAGATTGTTCCATCGAAAGCAGAAGAAAAGAAAATTGATAAAGAATTTGAAGAAGTAAGTGGATACTCTATATATCGTGCTATTCAAAGGGCAAAAGAAGTCGAAGAACAAAAGCTTGTAAAAATGTAAAAAATATTTTGAAAAATAAAAACTGAAGTGATATAATGTGATAACAACTAAAAACGGACAATATAAATTGTCCGTTTTCTACTATCGATTACAAAGTGCATATAAAGGAAGGAGTGATTGCATCGTAGATTCAATCTTAGCAAGGAATTGTTCGTTGGTCATTGCTGAAAACTCCTCTGGTGATATATGAATACCAACTAATAATTCTGCTTTTTTTACAGTAGCTAATCGTTCAATCATCTTTTGTAAGTCTTCGGTTTCAAGTGTTTTATGTAATTTCACACTTGGTTTAGTATGGTCAATGGACCAAACGAAGTCATTTGGAATATTTGTTTTTAAATCATTTAAATGTTCTAAGAAGGCATGAGCCGTCTCAACTTTTTGTGGACACTCATAGATTAAACCAAAGTATATGAAGGCATGAGTACCCCATAAGCCGATTTGGAAATGCGGTAGCATTTTATATCCTCGTTTATTTGTTGAAAAAGCAACCCAAGTATCGTTTGGTGGATTGACTTTGCGGCGTGCGTGTTTTGCAACATGATAAAAAAAGTTCTCATCAGTTTGTTTGGATAAGTATTCTGCAAATTGTTCCCCTAAAGCTTCTAGCTTAGGATGAATGTTCGTTTTAATTGCACTCATTCGTTCTTCGAGACCATCAACTGTAAAGACATCAAAATCAGTTGACTTGAATGTTTGTATTGTCATGGTTGTTCCTCCAACTCCTATTTTGCTTTTATTTTAGCATAGCTTGTACTATTCATAAAAAAAACAGCACAAAAAAATTTAAATAAAAAAATATAATTTTGTTGCATAGATGATTTATCCAACATAGTATAGTATAAAACAAAAAATCAGAAAATTGAATTAATTCTAGTCCGAGGGCAGACGAATATTGGGAGGAGGCAAATAATATGAGACAGGTGATTAATGCGTTAAAGAGAACAGATGCTGAAAAGAGAATACCGGTGCTACGTTTGGAGCTAGATTATGAATTAGCAACTTTATATGATGCGATGATGGAAGATGATAAACAGAAAAAAGAAGAGTGTGTACAAAAGTTAGAAGTGTTAAGACTTGAAATGATTCGTTTAGAAGCGTAATAATAGTATATGTATAAAAAATTAGTTGGTGCGAACCTTATAAAGGGTTCGTTTTTTCTGTGAACAGTATAGATCGGAGTGTTTAAACATGCAAGAAGTATGGAAAGACATTGATGCACACGCCAAACGGTGGATTCGGGATGCAGGAGAGCATTTAATGGCATCAATGAAAAAAGCACTTATTATAGAAACAAAATCAAATGCAGCTGACTTAGTTACAAATATGGACCGAGAGATAGAACAGTTTTTAATTGGGAAAATTAAAGAAACATTCCCGAATCATAATATTTTAGGAGAAGAGGGTTATGGAGACGAGATAACGTCTTCTGACGGGGTTGTTTGGTTAATTGATCCAATTGACGGCACGATGAACTTTGTTCATCAAAAAAGAAATTTTGCGATTTCAATTGGGATTTATGAGAACGGTATCGGAAAGATTGGACTTATATATGATCCAGTGCATGATGAACTATATCATGCAGTCAAGGGATCTGGAGCTTTTTGTAATGATATATCAATTCCTCCACTGAAAAAAGGAACTGTAGAGCAAGGTATTGTAGCTTTAAATGCGATATGGCTTACAGATAATCCATTGCTTAATATGGAAAGTATGATGGCACTTGTTAAGAAAGCAAGAGGCACAAGATCATATGGCTGTGCAGCGTTAGAGATGGTATACGTTGCAACAGGAAGAATAGATGCATATGTAACGCCGAGATTATCACCATGGGATTTTGGCGGAGGACAGATAATTGTAGAAGAAGTTGGAGGTAAGGTGACGACATTCTCTGGAGCGCCACTTTCTATCATAGAGAAGAGCAGTGTGTTAGTTGCAAAACCAGGAGTGTATGAAGAAGTGTTATCGTTTATATGAGAGCAACAAAAAAAGTAAGAGGCTGTGTATAAGCTTCTTACTTTTTAGCGTTATTGTGATTTGCGCATTTTTCTTTTTGTTACAAAACCGTATCCAACTGTAACAAATGTGCCGATAATGCAAATAATAATACCGATTGGACTATTTTCAGCAATCATAATGCCGATACCGATTAAGAAAATAACACCGATAATTGCAGTTAATAAAAAGCGATATTGAATGTGTTCCATTTCTTCACCCTCCAATCTCATTTTACTTTCACAAAAGTAAGAATACAACTATATTTTCATTCTTGCTTTTATTTTAATTGCTATTGTATCCCCTTCGCTCTTATAATAGAGAAGGATTAAAAAGACATTAGGAGTTGGACATGTTGAAAAAACGACAAGATTTACGTAATATAGCAATTATTGCCCACGTTGACCATGGTAAAACAACACTTGTTGACCAGTTATTACGTCAAGCGGGGACTTTCCGTGCGAACGAACACGTTGAAGAACGCGCAATGGATTCAAATGATCTAGAAAGAGAACGCGGTATTACAATTTTAGCGAAAAATACAGCGATTCACTATGAAGATAAAAGAATTAACATTTTAGATACACCTGGTCACGCTGACTTCGGTGGAGAAGTAGAACGTATCATGAAAATGGTTGATGGTGTTTTACTTGTTGTTGATGCATATGAAGGTTGTATGCCACAAACACGATTTGTTTTAAAGAAAGCTCTTGAGCAAAACTTAACTCCAATCGTAGTTGTAAACAAAATTGACCGTGACTTCGCTCGTCCAGATGAAGTAGTTGATGAAGTAATCGACTTATTCATTGAGCTTGGTGCAAACGAAGATCAATTAGAGTTCCCAGTTGTATTTGCATCAGCAATGAACGGAACAGCAAGCTTAGATTCAAACCCAGCAAATCAAGAAGAGAATATGAAATCATTATTCGATACAATTATCGAACATATTCCAGCACCAATTGATAACAGCGAAGAGCCACTTCAATTCCAAGTAGCACTTCTTGATTACAACGACTACGTTGGACGTATTGGAGTTGGTCGCGTATTCCGCGGTACAATGAAGGTTGGACAACAAGTTGCTTTAATGAAAGTAGACGGAAGCGTGAAGCAATTCCGCGTAACGAAATTATTCGGTTACATGGGATTAAAACGTCAAGAAATTGAAGAAGCAAAAGCAGGGGACTTAGTAGCCGTTTCTGGTATGGAAGACATTAACGTAGGTGAAACAGTATGTCCAGTTGAACATCAAGATGCGTTACCATTATTACGTATTGATGAGCCAACACTACAAATGACGTTCCTTGTAAATAACAGCCCATTTGCAGGTCGTGAAGGTAAATACATTACATCTCGTAAAATTGAAGAGCGTCTTCGTTCACAATTAGAAACAGATGTAAGTTTACGTGTAGATAATACAGATTCTCCTGATGCGTGGATCGTATCTGGACGTGGGGAACTACATTTATCTATCTTAATTGAAAACATGCGTCGTGAAGGTTATGAATTACAAGTATCTAAGCCAGAAGTAATCATTAAAGAAGTTGATGGCGTAAGATGTGAGCCTGTAGAGCGTGTACAAATCGATGTACCTGAAGAATACACTGGTTCTATTATGGAATCTATGGGTGCACGTAAAGGTGAAATGTTAGATATGGTGAATAACGGAAACGGTCAAGTTCGCCTTACTTTCATGGTTCCAGCACGTGGTTTAATTGGTTACACAACAGAATTCTTAACATTAACTCGTGGTTACGGTATTTTAAACCATACATTCGATTGCTACCAACCAGTACACGCTGGACAAGTTGGTGGACGTCGTCAAGGTGTTCTAGTTTCACTTGAAACAGGAAAAGCATCACAATACGGTATTATGCAAGTTGAAGACCGTGGTGTAATCTTCGTTGAACCAGGTACAGAAGTATATGCTGGTATGATTGTAGGAGAACACACTCGTGAGAACGACTTAACAGTTAACGTTGTGAAAATGAAACAACAAACTAACATTCGTTCTGCGACGAAAGATCAAACTTCAACAATGAAGAAACCACGCCTAATGACTTTAGAAGAATCATTAGAGTACTTAAACGATGACGAGTTCTGTGAAGTAACTCCAGAATCAATTCGTCTACGTAAAAAGATTCTTGATAAGAGTGAGCGCGAAAGAGCTGCTAAGAAAAAGAAATCTGTTGAAGCGTAAAAATAAAAAAACAACGCCCTTTATAAAGGGCGTTGTTTTTTTATTTTGTTTATTTTTTAGAATATTTACTTATTTTTGTGGACAGTATTTTTTTTGCGAGTTACTCTTGTATTAAGTGTATAAAGAAAATTGCATTTTACTGCTAGGGGGGAAGAGTGTGTTAGAAAGGATGTCTTTTTTTGCAAAATTGTGTAAGGTAGATGAAAATCCAGAGTTAGGAATGTGGTTACTTTATGGGACGATTATTATATTAAGTGCTCTCGTTTATAATTTAGGATTTGCTAGAAAGTTGTCTGTACTAAAAAATATTGTGATATACATATCATTAGCAATTGGATGCACAGTATTAACTTTTTTTGCTGTGTTTTTACCTGTTGGAGAAGGGCTTGTTGTAGCGGCAATTGTACTTGGAATTTATAGAGTGCGTTTGCGTCAAGCGAAACAACAAAAAGCAGGCTGAGGAAGGGGAGTTTTCATGCGTTCAGTACAAGATGCACTATATAATTGGTTAACAATTAAAACAGTTGCGGAAGCACGCCCAGATGATAGTGCTGCAAAAGAAACATATTTGTTATTTCAAAATATGATATATGAAGAACATAAATTAAGAAATGTGGAAGTGGAAAAGAACGAGGAAATGTATTTAATTACATATGAAATGAATGGAGAACGGAAATCTGCAAGGTTCCCGTTAGAAGCCATTGATTGTTTTTTGGATCAGATGAATCGTGAACCAGAAAAATATAAATAAGTCCTTATCTATATGAGTAAGGACTTATTTACATTTTACCAATCATCTTCGATTTTTTTATCACGATATAATCGGAAATTACCACTTGCATGACGTTCCATTGTACGCTCTGCAATTCGTTCCGAACATTCCATGCACATATATGTATGAATAGGGCGATTACGCAGTTTTTTTGCCATAGGATTTTCATCATCTAACATATCTTTTTTATCACAAATCATACATTTGACTCTCATTTCGTCACCTCAATACGAATTCTATCAGTATAAGTATATCATGGAAGTATAATGTTTTTGAATAATAGTGGGAAAAAATAATATTTTCGCAATTCAAAAAATAAGTTATGATAAGGATATACCAAGTATGTTTGGAGGTGAAAATATGGCGAATGTAGTAGAGCCTACCTTAACAGAGGATTTAGTACAAACGTTGCGTAAAGAGTGTATTGTTATGATAGCAACGACAGATTTCGAAAAGCAAGTTCCTAACGTAAGTGCTATTTCTTGGGTGTATGCAGTGAGTAAAACTAGTATTCGATTTGCAGTAGATCAACGTTCACGTATTGTGGAAAATATACGGCATAATACAGGTGTGGTATTGACTATAATGGCGAATGAATCCGTATTTTCTATAAGTGGTGCAGGTGAAATTTTGACAGATAGAATGGAAGGTATTTCTCTAAAATTAACTGTAATAGAAGTAAATGTGCAAGAAGTGCGTGATGTTATGTTTTATGGAGCGAAACTTGCAATTGAACCAACATATGAAAAAACATATGATCTTCGGGCAGCGAAAAAGCTGGATAATGAAGTGTTAGTAGGGATAAGAGAATTATAAAGATGCTAAATAGGAAATTCGTTTATTCACTTTTGTAATCGGTTATTGTGATTTAACGTTAATAATTATAATAAAAAGTAATATATTGAATAGAAATGAATAAAGAATAAATAAAAGGTTTAATGACTATGATTTTCGATTCTACCTCGTTTACACGGTACATATAATTATAACAATGGTTCGTCCATATTGTATGGATGAAACCCTTGTTCTACAAATTTAAAAGTGGAGTCAGGGGGTAACAGGTTGGATAAAATTTATGTGTTAGATACGAATGTACTTTTGCAGGATCCTTTATCTATTTTTTCATTTGAAACCAATGAAGTAGTGATTCCAGCAGTTGTATTAGAAGAGGTTGATTCGAAAAAACGTTATATGGATGAAGTAGGACGAAACGCTCGTTATGTATCTAAGTTAATAGATAAATTTCGTGAAATAGGAAAGCTGCATGAAAGTATCCCGCTAGAAAACGGCGGAACATTTCGTATTGAATTGAACCATCGTTCATTTGTGCAACTACAAGATATTTTTGTAGAAAAAACAAATGATAATCGAATTTTAGCTGTAGCAAAAAATCTATCTTTAGAAGAACAGGAAAAAGAGGACGGGAAGTCTGTTATTTTAGTAAGTAAAGATGTACTAGTAAGAGTAAAAGCTGATGCAATTGGTTTGAAGGCTGAAGATTATTTAAGTGATCGCGTAATTGAAGTAGAAAATATATATTCTGGTTTTTTAGAAGGATATATATCAAAAGAACAATTGGATTATTTTTATGAGAAAGGTGAATTGCCTCTATCTGAAATTGCGAATCATCCTTTTTATCCAAATCAATTTGTAGTGATGAAAGATGCATTAGGGGGCTCTAGTTCTGCTCTTGGCATTGTGGATCACTTAGGTAAGAAGGTAAAGAAACTTATTTTTCACAATGAACAAGTGTGGGGGATACGACCACGAAACGTGCAGCAAATTATGGGATTAGAATTGTTGCTTCGTGAAGATATTCCGCTTGTAACGTTAACGGGGAAAGCCGGCACAGGAAAAACGTTACTTGCGTTAGCTTCGGGACTTATGCAAACAGAAGACTTAGGGTTATATAAAAAATTACTTGTGGCAAGACCAATTGTTCCAGTCGGAAAAGATATCGGTTATTTACCAGGAGAAAAAGAAGAAAAGTTAAGACCATGGATGCAGCCAATTTTTGATAACCTAGAGTATTTATTTAATACGAAAAAGCCAGGAGAGTTAGATGCTATTTTAGCTGGAATGGGTTCGATTGAAGTAGAGGCCCTTACTTATATACGCGGGAGAAGTATTCCAGATCAGTTCATTATCATTGACGAAGCACAAAATTTAACAAAGCATGAAGTGAAGACGATATTAACTAGGGTAGGGGAAAAGAGTAAGATTGTATTGATGGGAGATCCTCAGCAAATTGATCACCCATATTTAGATGAATATAATAATGGCTTAACGTATGTTGTAGAGAAGTTTAAAGAACAGCGTATTAGTGGTCATGTGAAGTTTGTTAAAGGGGAGCGATCTAATTTAGCTCAACTAGCAGCAGATTTATTGTAAAAAGGAGTGAGCTTAAGCTCACTCCTTTTCTTTAAATAATTGTAAATTTACGGATGTTACGGATTGGATTTTGTTGATTAGATCCATAATTGAAATAGAGATGAACAGGCCCGTCTTCTTTTAATGGTTTTCCTTCTTTTGAAAAGCCTAGTATAGCATTTTTGACAGTTTCTAATGGAAGTGTCATTGTATGATCTACCGTTTCAATTTCAACTTGCGTAGCGTCTTCTAAAATTTCAGCGTTAGCAAGGAATGGATGAAATGGTATACCAAATGTTCCAGTAATCAGCTGTTCTTTTTTATATTTCTTCACACTTTGTTGTATTGGAGGAAAAGCGGCACCATCACGGATTTCGCGATCCCAATGTTCTGAAGTGTTTTTTAAATAAGTTTCTAGTTCAGACGTGTTTTCTCTAGCTTCATCAAAGTAAGTTGTCAAATCTACTTTTCGATCATCAAAGATCCAAACAGTTGGATCAATAGTGATTGGAAAACGTACTTTTCCGTTAATAAATAAAATTTCGCTCATTGTTGTTCCCCCATTTGTGTTATACTCCCACTTTTCAGTATAATAGTATTAGACACTGTTGTCACAAAAAATGTTTCTATTGCAATTTATTAAAACTATCGCTAATATTAATAGATAGGATAGAGGAGAGTAGGACGGAAACGGAGGGAATCAATTTGGCGTCTGAGACAGTAGCAAATCATCAGGAAAAGGCACTAGCCCTTCTACAAGCGGATGCAGAGAAGATTTTAAGACTTATTAAGGTGCAAATGGACCATCTTACAATGCCGCAATGTCCATTATATGAAGAAGTGTTAGACACACAAATGTTTGGACTATCCCGCGAGGTCGATTTTGCGGTTCGCCTTGGTCTTATTGCAGAAGAACAAGGGAAAGCAATGTTAGGTGAGCTCGAACGTGAGTTATCTGCACTTCATGAAGCATTTACAAACAAACAACAATAACGGGTTCAAATAAGGGGGCTCAAACTAAATTAGTTTGAGCTTTTTATTTGTATAATAAAGCAGGAAGAATCAATGTACATATGGAATACAACAATAATTAAATTGAAACAGAAAGAGGAAATGAAATGAAAAAAGTATGGAAATCAATGGATTATTCATTGTTACTTCCTCTTGTTATTTTATGTGTGCTGGGGGTAATAATGGTATATAGTTCGAGTTCCATTGTTGCGATTTCGAGATTTGATAAACCAGCAAATTTCTTTTTTAAAAGACAATTAATTACTTTAGTTGTTGGGACAATGGTATTAATAATTATTGCTACTATCCCATATAAAGTTTGGAGAAAACGAATTTTTTTGTTGGGGAGTTACGGTGCTAGTGTTGCCTTATTAGCTGCAGCTGCCTTTTTCACTAAGAAAGTAAACGGTGCAAACGGGTGGATATTTGGAATACAGCCTGCAGAATTTGTTAAGATAACAGTTATTCTCGTCTTAGCTCATTTTTTTGCGAAAAGACAAGAAACGAATACACCTGTTTTCAAAGGGTCAGGTCCAGTACTTATTGGTGTTGGAATAATCATGTTTTTAATATTAAAGCAAAATGATTTAGGTACTGATTTGTTAATTGCAGGAACAGTAGGAATTATGTTTCTTTGTTCGGGAGTACAGGTTAACTTATGGATTAAACGAATTGCTTTAACTTCTATAGTATGGATTCCGGCACTATATCTTCTTGGTAATTATGCATTAAATCCATATCAAAAGGCACGTTTTTCTGTTTTCCTTGATCCGTTTAATGATCCTCAAAAGGATGGGTTTCAATTAGTGAATTCATTTATTGGAATCGCTTCTGGAGGGCTTAATGGTAGAGGATTAGGGAATAGTGTACAAAAATATGGTTATTTACCAGAACCGCAAACGGATTTTATAATGGCAATTATATCTGAAGAACTTGGTTTTATAGGTGTAGCTATCATTTTAATCTGTTTATTACTTATTATTATTCGGTCATTTAGAGTTGCGCAAAAATGTACAGATCCATTTGGAAGTTTAATAGCTATCGGAATTGCAAGCTTGTTTGGAGTTCAAACGTTTATCAATGTCGGTGGTATGTCTGGAGTAATACCACTTACAGGAGTACCATTACCGTTTGTTAGTTACGGCGGAAGTTCTTTATTAGCTAATCTACTTGCAATGGGAATACTACTCAATATTGCTAGTCACGTGAAACGACAAGAGAAACAACAGAATGGTGTAATGAAAGAAAGAGAACAAAATGGACCACATCTTGTAGTTGTAAAATAAAAACACATTGTGCTTTAGAGCATGATGTGTTTTTTATTTTTAAGTAGTTTTAAATATGATGTACTAATTTCTCTTTCAGTCAAAAGATATATCACATTAAGTTAAATGTGATATACAATTAAGTTGTTAGAAAAGGAAGAGGTATGCTATACTATTTTTGTGAAACAAATTGCACAGAAAACTTATCATTTGTTAGAAAATAAGGTATGATGGATAAAAATAAAGTGAAGCTTTCTAAGTATAATATAATGTGGAAAGTGAAGAACTTCACGCTTTTTAAGGTGTGTATATATTTTATCTCTAGAGTGGTAGGAAAGTAGAGGGGGAAAATCATGACAAAGCTGCAACGTATTCAAAAAGTATTGGTAGCTAACCGTGGAGAGATTGCAATTCGTGTGTTTCGAGCTTGTTCGGAACTTGGATTAAAAACAGTTGCAATCTATTCTAAAGAGGATAGTGGTTCTTATCATCGCTATAAAGCCGATGAGTCCTATTTAGTTGGGGAAGGAAAAAAACCAATTGATGCTTATCTAGATATTGAAGGCATTATTGAGATTGCAAAAAGTAATCATGTAGATGCAATCCACCCTGGATATGGTTTCTTGTCAGAAAATATTCAATTCGCTAAACGTTGTGAAGAAGAAGGAATTATCTTTATCGGTCCGAAAAGTAAGCATTTAGATATGTTTGGAGATAAAGTGAAAGCAAGAACACAAGCGCAGCTAGCACAAATTCCAGTTATACCTGGTAGTGATGGTCCAGTAAATTCATTAGAAGAAGTCAAAAAATTTGCTGAAAAGTATGATTACCCGATTATTATTAAAGCATCCCTTGGGGGTGGCGGTCGTGGTATGCGTATTGTGCGTACTAGTGAGGAATTAGGAGAATCATATAATCGAGCGAAATCAGAAGCGAAAGCAGCTTTTGGTAATGATGAAGTTTACGTCGAAAAATTCGTTGAAAAACCTAAACATATAGAAGTACAAATTTTAGCAGATGAAGAAGGCAATGTTGTTCATTTATACGAGCGTGACTGTTCTGTACAACGTCGTCATCAAAAAGTTGTAGAAATTGCACCGAGTGTATCACTTTCAGATGATCTGCGTCAGCGTATTTGTGATGCTGCTGTGAAGTTAACGAAAAATGTAAACTATTTAAATGCAGGAACAGTAGAATTCCTTGTAAAAGATGATGAGTTTTACTTTATTGAAGTAAATCCACGTGTTCAAGTAGAACATACGATTACAGAAATGATTACGGGAGTAGATATTGTTCAATCACAAATTTTAATAGCTGATGGACATTCATTACATAGCAAAATGGTAGGTGTTCCGAAGCAAGAGGAAGTAGTTGTACATGGATTTGCAATTCAATCTCGTGTAACAACTGAAGATCCGCTAAATAATTTTATGCCGGATACAGGAAAAATTATGGCGTATCGATCAGGCGGTGGTTTTGGTGTACGTCTTGATACAGGAAATAGCTTCCAAGGTGCAGTTATTACACCGTACTACGATTCTTTACTTGTAAAAGTTACAACTTGGGCACTTACTTTTGAGCAAGCTGCTGCAAAAATGGAACGTAACTTAAAAGAATTCCGTATTCGTGGTATTAAAACAAATATTCCATTTCTAGAGAATGTAGTAAAGCATAAAAACTTCTTATCAGGAGAATATGATACTTCATTTATCGATGCGTCACCTGAATTGTTCTTGTTCCCGAAACGTAAAGACCGTGGAACGAAAATGTTAAATTACATTGGTACAGTAACAGTAAATGGTTTCCCAGGAGTAGGGAAAAAAGAAAAACCAATATTCCCAGATGCTCGTATTCCATGTTTAAAACATTCAGAGCCAATCCAAAATGGAACGAAACAAATTTTGGACGAGCGTGGAGCGGACGGATTAGTAAAATGGGTACAGGATCAAAAACGTGTACTTTTAACGGATACAACATTCCGTGATGCACACCAGTCATTACTTGCAACTCGTATTCGTACAAAAGATTTACATCAAATTGCGGAGCCAACAGCGAGAATGTTACCGAACCTATTCTCAGCGGAAATGTGGGGCGGTGCAACGTTTGATGTTGCGTATCGTTTCTTAAAAGAAGATCCATGGGAACGATTACTAGATCTTCGTGAAAAAATGCCGAACGTGTTATTCCAAATGTTACTTCGTTCTTCAAACGCAGTTGGATACAAAAACTATCCAGATAATTTAATTCAAAAATTTGTGGAATGTTCTGCTCAAGCAGGCATTGATGTATTCCGTATTTTTGATAGCTTAAACTGGGTGGAAGGCATGAGAGTTGCAATTGACGCTGTACGAGATACTGGTAAAATTGCAGAAGCAACAATGTGCTACACAGGGGATATTCATGATCCACTGCGTAGTAAATATGATTTAAATTACTATAAAAATTTAGCAAAAGAGTTAGAAGCATCAGGAGCTCACATTTTAGGTATTAAAGATATGGCGGGCTTACTAAAACCAAATGCAGCATATGATTTAGTTTCTGCATTAAAAGAGACAGTGTCGATTCCAATTCATCTGCACACGCACGATACGAGTGGAAATGGTATATTAACGTATACGAAGGCAATTGAAGCGGGTGTTGATATCGTCGATGTAGCAGTGAGTTCTATGGCTGGTCAAACGTCACAACCAAGTGCGAACACGCTATACTATGCGTTAGGCGGAAACGAAAGACAACCAGATGTTAATATAGATTCTTTAGAAAAACTATCTCATTATTGGGAAGATGTACGCAAATACTATGCACCGTTTGAAAGTGGTATGAATGCGCCTCATACAGAGGTGTATATGCATGAAATGCCGGGTGGGCAGTATAGTAATCTTCAGCAACAAGCGAAGGCGGTTGGTTTAGGAGATCGATTCGATGAAGTGAAAGTAATGTACCGCCGTGTGAATGACATGTTTGGAGATATTGTAAAAGTAACGCCATCATCAAAAGTTGTTGGTGATATGGCATTATTTATGGTTCAAAACCATCTGACAGAACAAGATGTTTTAGAGCGTGGACATGCCATGGACTTCCCAGGGTCTGTTGTTGAAATGTTCTCTGGTGATTTAGGTCAACCGTACGGTGGTTTCCCGAAAGAATTACAAAAGATTATTTTAAAAGGGAAAGAGCCATTAACAGTAAGACCAGGTGAATTACTAGAGCCAGTAGATTTCGAAGCGTTAAAAGAAGAATTATTCCATAAACTTGGACGCGAAGTAACGATTTTTGATGTAGTGGCATATGCTTTATATCCAAAAGTATTTATGGATTATGAAAAAGTTGCTGAGCTTTATGGAAATGTATCTGTACTTGATACACCGACGTTCTTCTATGGTATGAGACTAGGTGAAGAAATTGATGTAGAAATTGAACAGGGTAAAACATTGATGGTTAAACTAGTATCAATTGGAGAACCTCAGCCGGATGGAAACCGCGTTCTTTACTTGGAATTTAACGGTCAACCACGTGAAATTATCGTGAAAGACGAGAGTGTAAAAGCAACAGTTGCACAACGTGTGAAAGGGAACCGTGAGAATCCAAATCATATTAGTGCAACGATGCCAGGAACGGTAATTAAAGTAGTTGTAAAAGAAGGCGACGAAGTGAAAAAAGGCGATTCTATGGCAATTACAGAAGCGATGAAAATGGAAACGACAGTTCAAGCGCCGTTCAATGGTAAAGTGAAGAAAGTATATGTTAACGATGGTGATGCAATTCAAACGGGTGATTTACTTATTGAATTAGATCACTAAAATAAGAAAAGAGCTGTGTA
>NZ_JBNLYE010000101.1:0-13800 GCF_050172095.1 Bacillus sp. GMs2/2 | reverse complement strand
ATTTTTACATAATACATAATCAAGAGTTATTTTATAATGAAACTTAGATGTAAAATGATTTTTGTATTTTATATTGACTGAAAACAAGCATCCCCCCGTCCTAAGTATATGACGGGGGGATGCTTGTTTTTTTAAGGCTTCACATCTAAGTTCTGTAAAAATAAAGTTGCTGTTACGTAACGCTTTGCTAACATTTTTACATAAGCGGTATGTACAGAAAGGGTTGCAATGATAATAGCGTTACGAATTGCTTCGCGTTGTTCGTTATTAATTTGATCGAACTTGCTTGCAATTTTATCAGCTTTTTCTTTTACGATGTTTTCAATTGTATGAACTGTATCTGTTGCATTTAGTTGTAAGCAATTCCCTTGATTGAGTTCTTCAAATAGAGAAGAGTATGCTACATATAAATGAACAGGATTGATTAAATCATCACTTCGATCAGCTGGATCATTTACAATAAGGCGTAATAGCTTACGAATGGATTCAAAATCAAGTGCTGTTTTTAAATCTTCGACAATAAATAGTAAGGCTGCTTGTTCAATTGAATATTTTTTCCCTTTTTGAGGAGAGCCAATCATTTCTTTTATATCTCGTTTCACCCAGTTTTGCATAGCAGTTACAGAGAAACTTGTGTTTTCAATCTGATTGCCAAGCGCAACTATTTCATTTAAAGAAAAACCGACATCAGTATCGTCAATTTTAATCAGTTTTTCAAAAATAGGTGAAAGTGCGGTAGTAATAAAAGCTGTAACGCTTTGTCCGCTTTCAATATCTTTTTTATGTGACTTTGCCCAAGCTTCTTGTAAAATACCGAGAGGCTTTTTCGTATTCCATCCTCTTAGTGATAGAAGAAGGGTAGCCATTTCGTTTCGTGTGAGATGAAATGTTTCCATCTTTTCACCTCCAAAATAATAAAAAGTTCTTATGAACTTATAATATGTTTTGTTTCATTTAAAGTCAATTCTGTTTTGCTTAATTTTTCCTTTGTCACCAAACTGTTGAAAGTAAATAATACTTGCATATTTCGACAAAAGTTCATATAATAAGTTCATAAGAACCTTTAAAATGTTCTTAAAAACAAATCTATCATTCTGAATTTACTAGAAAGATAGATTTCACATATATCTATATAAAAGGAGAATGGATATAATATGTTGAAAAAACTTGTAGCAGTAATGACAGCATTCATGGTTATCTTTGGGGCTAGTAGCTTTATGTTCGTAGATCATGCAGCAGCGAAAAGTTACAAATCTGGTAAAAAATCATTTACACCAAGTTCAGGTCAAAAGTCAAAAGTTGATTTAAACAAAAAAGACTCAAATGTAAATTCTCAAAAAACGACTCCAGATTCAAAAACGAAAGCAACAAACACGGCACCAAAAAGTAATAAAGGAAGCTTTATGAAAGGTTTATTACTAGGTGGTCTTGGTGGTTTACTAATGGGTAGCTTATTTGCAAATATGGGAGCTCTTGGTTCTGTATTAGCGTTTATGGTAAATATGTTAGTAATGGCTGGTATCGTAATGTTAGCAGTTCGTGCATTTAAATACTTCAAAGACCAACGTAAGAAGAAGGCAGATGAAGTAGCATGGAAACAATAAAAATTTCTGAACAAGAGCTTATAAATGCGCTTTGTATATATATCGCTGAAAAAAGACAAGTGGGTCCAGAAGAAGTATTAGTTGAACTCATGTATGATGACGACTACGGTTTCTCTGCGGAAGTAGAGGTAAATGGTCGCCAGCAAATTTTAATTCAAGCAAACTTAATCGAAGCTTTACGCTTATTGCTTGACAGAGAATATAATGTCAATCCATTCGCAGCGAGATTACAACTTGAATTAGATGATGAAGAAGGCATTTACGCATTAGCGAAAATTAATAACTCAGATGAGTAGGGAAGAGAGCTGTTGAGAATAATCTCAGCAGCTCTTTTTAGTATGTGCATATGTAGATGAGTAATCACGCCAAATTTCATTCATCTTTCGTCTACCGATATCTACCATCGGATTAAACTGAATTGCAGCTTTCTGACGAACAAAGTGAACGTTTTGAATGGCGTGAGATAATTGTTGGTCGACTATATCACGTTTTTTGCTTGCATATTTAGCAATAGATAGACCTGCAACTGTTCCTTGCGCCATCGCAATTTTTCCGCTTTCAATGCCTGTAATATTGCCGGCTACAAATAAACCAGGAAGAGGGGTTTCCATTGTTTCGGAATGGAGAGGAACGTGTCCGCCTAATTCTGAAATGTAATGGAAGGGACAACCAGCTACAGCTGCAAGTTCGGCAAGTGGGTATAATCCTCCGGCAATACAAACAAAATCTGCTTCATATATTTTCTCTGATCCATTAATAACATTTCCTTTAGAGTCAATATTAGCAATACGTACACCTTTAACTTGATCTGTTCCGATAATTTCAAGAGCTGCTTTCCGAAGGTGAAGTGGCGTTCCGTTTATTTTCATTCCGTTGTTTGGATAGAATGTTAATCCAGCTTTTCGAATCCAATCAAATTTCATAAAGTGGCTACCTATTCGCAAGAAAGCAGAAGGAGCGAGGTGAGCTGCATTTAAAAGAGAGTTTAAAACTTCTTCAGGTTCACCAGCTTTTTGACTTAACTCGCTTTTCTCAGGGAGTACAATATGATCCACTGTAATTCCCGCTAATTGCAATTCACTTAAAATGGCGAAAGACAAAATGTTAGCACCAATAATAATTCCTTTTTTTCCAACTTGCACGCGATGAACATTTGTCATAACTTGAGCTGCTCCAATTGACATCACTCCTGGAAGTGTCCAGCCAGGAAGGGGAATAGAATATTCCGCAGCTCCAGTAGCAAGTAGTACGAAAGGTGCTTCTAACGTACCGATATTAGTATGTACAAACCAATTGTTTTCATCTCTATCTAAATTATAGACCGAAACACCGCACCTGATATGTACTGAAAGTGATTCTGCTTCTTCATGAAGTCGCTTCGATTCTTTTATTCCGTTCCACCATTCTCCAGTAGGCTCTTGATGCAACTGTCCTAACAATCTCCCGCCTGGCTTCATAAATTCATCAATAACGAGCACTTTTAGTCCGAAACGAGCACAAGAAATAGAAGCAGATAATCCCGCTGGCCCTGCACCAATAATAATTACATCACTCATCGTTTTTTCACCATCTCTCTCACGATATTCGGATGCTGTTTCCCGCTTTCAACAATCATGTTTTCTTCTACAACAGTTAAGCATGCGCGTACATTTGTTTGATTATTTACTGTCATGCGGCATTCGGAACAGTGCCCGATATTACAATAAATACTTCGCGGTGTTCCGCTATCTTCATGAACTCTTAATGTCCGTATTCCATTTGCTAACAGGGCAGCAGCTATCGTTTCATGTTCATATGCTCCGTATTGATGACCGTTAAATTGAAAGGTAATACGCTCACTACTTTGTAAAGTACCTAAAATAGGGTGATGTGTAATTCTACTCATTTACTTTCACCTACCGATCCAAAAGTAACTGCACGTATTGGTGGTTGATATTTTAACGGTAGTTCATTAAGAGTTACGTCAGGATTCGCATTTTCAATCATTCGATCTATCATTATTCTGCATGTGCGACCACCGCAAAATCCCATGCCAGCACGTGTTCTTAGTTTTAATTCTCTTGCCGAGCAGTTATATTCAGCAATTGTCGATTGAAGTTGCCCATATGTAACCTCTTCACAACGACAAACGATTAAGTTGTTTTTATTTGTCATGTGTATTCCTCCTCTAGTTCGGTTTTCACAAATTATATATGCAAAAATCATGCCAATATAGAGGAGGGAGAGAGGGCTACCTGTAAACGCCTGATCGGTGCATACTGATTCTTTATTGAAGTCCAAGTTTCTTTAAACGGTTATATAAAGTAGCCCTTGTTACACCAAGTTGTTTTGCGCATTCTAATTTATTCCCATTTAAAATTCGTAAAGCCCTTTCAATAACTTTTTTCTCATGCTCATCCATCTCTTCTTGTAAAGAAAGGATTGTATTATTGTTGCTGAGTAATAGGGAATGGGCTGTATGGTTGTCTAAAGTTTCAGTCGTATGAAATGGTAAATATTCTTGTTTTATAATTCCGTCTGTTGCGAATACCACAAGCCGTTCAACAACATTTCGAAGTTCGCGAATATTACCTGGCCAATTGTAATGAAGCAGTTCATGCATAATGCTTGAAGGTAAGTCACGAATTGGTCTGTTATAGTTGATTGAAAAATCGTTTAAGAAAGAATAGGTTAATTCAATAATATCCTCGCGTCTTTCGCGCAGCGGTGGAATCTGCAAGCTAACTACATTTAAGCGGTAATATAAATCTTCTCGGAAAGTTCCTTTTCTCATTTCTTCTTGTAAATCACGATTTGTAGCAGCGATAATACGGAAATCAATATTAATTTCTTTTTCACCACCAACTCGGTAATACTTTCGCTCTTGCAGTACACGTAACAGTTTTACTTGCATATCAAGTGGCATTTCACCTATTTCATCAAGAAATAAAGTACCGCCTTGCGCGAGTTCAATTTTACCTTTTTTTCCTTTACTATTTGCTCCAGAAAACGCCCCACGCTCGTAACCGAATAATTCACTTTCAAATAATGCTTCTGGAATTGCCCCGCAGTTAATCGAAATGAAAGGCGCCTTCGCTGCTTCACTTGCTTCATGAATTGCTTTAGCAAATACTTCTTTTCCAACTCCGCTTTCCCCAAGTATTAAAACAGTTGATTTCACCGAACAAACTTTTCTAGCTAATTGTATCGTTCTTTGTATAACAGGACTTTTTCCATTCATCGCAAGGAATGGATCGGATTCATCTTTATACTTTGCCACTTCTTGTTCTAAACGGTGCATTTCATGTGACATATTAAATAGTTTTTCATTTAAAGCGACTTGATTTGTAACATCTGTTTCTGAAACGACTGCTCCTATAATTTCATCATTACAATAAACTGGATTTGAATTAATTAATACGAATAAATCGGGACGAGGCTGATGGAACTGAGCGACTATGCTTTTTCCATCATGTAAAGATTGTAAAATTTCCAAGTCTTTATAATCAAAAAAACGAGTAATCGGTTGCCCAATAATCTCATTATGGTTGACTGAAAATATTTTTTCAGCACCATCTGTCCAAGTTCGAACGCATTCTTTACTATCAATTACTGTAACAGAAGAGTCAGTTGTTTGTATTACAGTGTCATAAAATGACTGTAGTTCATTGTAGGACTTATAAAGAAATGGAATCATTTGCTGAGAAGTTATACAGCATATCGGCTCATCGTTTTCGTTAAGGATGATAACAGCTAATTCATAAGAAAAAGCGTCAATTAATGCAGTGAATGAGTCATCTACATAAATAATTGCGCAATTATATTCTTCTGTAGTAGAAGGGAGGTAATAAAACCTTTCGTTTATTTTCTTAATGCGATCAAGGCTACATGTATGATTGATTAAAACGCTTTCCAAAAATTCTTGTATAGTCGGAAATGAGAATTCCATAATGTCCTCCTGTTATGTATAAAAATTTTGACAGTGATAAAAAAATAATACACCTATTTACTATGAATTTAAAATATTTTTACAAATAAAAATATTATTTATAAAAATTGTATATGTACAGAATTGGCACGTCAATTGCATAAAAAGAAAGTGAGAGGGCTAGGAAAGGAGGAGTATATTGTGAGGCACTGCGACGTTTTAATTATAGGTGGTGGAATAATAGGGTGTTCTATCGCTTATTACACTTCAAAATACGGAAGAGACGTAACAATCATTGAAAAAGGGGAATTTGTCAGCGGGACGTCTTCACGGTGTGATGGGAATATTTTGGCCATTGATAAAGACCCGGGATTTGATAGTCAAATGTCTTTAGTAAGTCAAAAATTAGTAACTGATTTAAGTGAAGAATTAGAGCATTCATTTGAATATAGGGCACCAGGAAGTATTCTCGTATGTGAGTCAGACGAAGAGATGGAAGCTGCGCAGCAATGGGTAAATCGGCAAAAAGAAGCTGGATTACCGTTTCGAATGCTTGATAGGCAAGATATAAGGGAAGAGTCGCCTTTTTTTGCTGATGATTTATTAGGCGGTTTAGAATGTGCGACGGATTCAACTGTGAATCCATATCTCCTTGCTTTCTCGCTTCTGTCAGAGGCACAAAAGTTTGGCGCAAAAGCTTTTAAGCAGACGGAAGTAAAGAGTATGGAAATAGAGACGGATGGTTCATTTGTTGTAGAAACTACGAATGGAACTTTTACAGCACAACAAGTTGTAAATGCAGCGGGTGTGTGGGCTCCTAAGATTGGTCAGATGTTAAATGTAAATATACCAATTGAACCGAGAAAAGGGCATATTATTGTAGCATCAAGACAACAACACGTAGGGTGCCGTAAAGTAATGGAATTCGGTTATTTAATTTCTAAATTTGGCGGAAAACGAAAAGTAGATGCTTTAACTGAAAAATACGGGGTTGCGCTCGTATTTGAGCCTACTGAAAGTCAAAATTTCTTAATTGGAAGTAGCCGTGAATTTGTAGGGTTTCATACGAGAATAAACAATGAAGTCATTAAATGTATTGCAAATAGAGCGATTCGCTTTTATCCGAAAATGGCAGATATGATGGTAATTCGTTCTTACGCTGGTTTACGTCCGTGGACAGAAGATCATTTACCGATTATTTCACGAGTGGAACATATTCCAAATTATTTCATTGCCGCTGGGCATGAAGGGGATGGGATTAGTCTTGCAGCAGTTACTGGGAAAGTAATTGAAGAGTTATTAAATGAAAAAGAGACAATTATTCCTATTGAACCACTTCGTTTGAGTCGTTTTACAGAAAGGGTGTTAAACGGATGAAGTCACAAAGAGTCTTTACGACAATTGATACACATACGGGTGGGAATCCAACGAGGACATTAATTAGTGGACTTCCAAAGTTGATTGGAGAGACGATGGCAGAGAAGATGTTACATATGAAAAAGGAGTATGATTGGATTCGAAAATTGTTAATGAATGAACCGCGTGGTCATGATGTAATGTCAGGGGCATTATTAACAGACCCGTGTCATCCTGAGGCTGATATAGGTGTTATATACATAGAGACAGGTGGATATTTACCGATGTGTGGTCACGATACAATCGGTGTATGTACAGCGTTAGTTGAATCAGGTTTAATTCCGGTAGTTGAACCGATTACTTCTTTAAAACTAGATACACCGGCTGGCTTAGTTGAAGTAGATATTGCTGTTCAAGATGGAAAAGCAAAAGAAGTATCTTTCTGTAACATACCAGCTTTTTTATTAAAAAATATTACTGTACAAGTGAAAGACATTGGAACTATAGAAGCTGATATTGCGTATGGAGGGAATTTTTATGCCATTATTGATGCGAAATCAGTAGATCTAGAATTAGTACCAGAAAATGCATCTACAATCATCGATAAGGCGATTCATATAAGAAACACAATTAATGAGAAGTTTGAAATCACTCATCCAGAGTATTCGTTTATAAGAGGATTAACACATGTTGAATTTTATACAGATCCTACTCATGAATGTGCGCATGTGAAAAATACAGTTGTTGTACCACCAGGCGGAATAGATCGATCTCCATGCGGTACAGGAACATCTGCGAAGCTAGCTGTATTATACGCTCAGAAAGGAATCGAAATTGGTGAAGAGTTCATTCATGAGAGTATCGTTGGTTCTTTATTTAAAGGATATGTCATGAATACGACACATGTTGAAAATATTGAAGCTGTCATAACGAAAATTACGGGATCAGCTTGGCTTATGGGTATGCATAGATTTTTTTACAATGAAATGGATCCACTTAAAGAAGGATTTTTGCTAATTCCGCCGATGGAACATGAAACGGAGGATATAAAATGAACATTCAAAAAATGTATACAGCAGTAGACGTACATGTAAATGGCGAGGCATTTCGTGTAATGAAAGACGTACCATGCAAATACTACTACAGTTTGGAGCAATTAAATGAACAATTTTCGGGTGAATTAGCAGAAGAGATGAAGCTTTTATTAAATGAACCACGTGGTTTTATCGGTTTGAATGGGTGTATTGTCGTTCCATCTATCCATAATGAAGTGGATGCAGCTGTATTATTTTTTAATCATGAAGGTTCGGTTCCGCTTCATTATGGGGGCATTGTTGCGGTAATAACGATGTTACTCGAAAGTGGGTATTTAAAAAAGAGAGAGTCCAATCAATACAAAATTGAAACGTTATGTGGAATATTTTTAGTTCATGCGTATGTAGAGAATGATGAAGTTATATCGGTTTCGTTTGAAAGCAAACTATGCTATATGATTGAGAAAAATTTACAGGTTGGTAATGTAAGTTATTCTCTTATACAAGCAGATAAAGTATATGCAGTTGTAGAAAAAGGTGCGTATTCGCCAGAAATTCGCATGGAAAACATTTCTGAATTGAAAAGATGGGGAGAAGCTACACTGCAGGCTATACAAAAACAGTCGCTAATAAAAAGGCTTATTTTAGTAGATCCTTCGCAAAAAGAAAAGAACCATATAAAATCGATTACATTTCATGAAGATAACTTTATCGTACGTTCGCCAGGTTTTGTTTCTACTATTGTATCCTATGTTCATGCGTTATTTAAAAATGATTATATGGCGGATAAACCTTTTAAAAATGAAAGTATATTTAATAGTTTTATAACTGTGGAAAAAGTGAAGAAGGAGGAACTAGGATACATTTTCCGTTTTGAAAGTAGAGGATTTATTACAGGGATGCAGACGTTTCTATTAGACCCTACGGATCCATTTCCGGCAGGTTTCTTATTAAAATAAAATGTGATAAGGAGAGATAAATATGCAAAAAATTAAAGGGGCATTCCCAGTATTAATAACACCGATGGATGAATTTCAGGAAATTAATTGGGATGGGGTAAAGCAAAATGTAAATTACTTTATCGAACAAAACGTTGCAGGTATCATCATTAATGGAAGTACAGGAGAATTTGTAAGTTTATCAAAAGAAGAGCGATTTAAAATGGTAGAAACCGTTTTGAAAGAAATTGATGGCCGTATTCCAGTTATTGTTGGAACTGCTGCGGAAACGACGAAAGAAACAATTGAATATACGAAGCATGCAGAAGCACACGGAGCGGATTGTGCATTAATTATAAACTCTTACTATTGTAAACCGAAGGAAGAGGAGATTTATTTTCATTTTAAAGAAATCTCAAACTCTGTAAATATACCAATTATGTTATACAATAATCCATTTACTTCTGGTGTTGATATGAGTACAGAGCTAATGCTCCGTATTGGAAAAGAGTGTGAAAATGTTACACATATTAAAGAATCTAGCGGAGATATTCGAAAAGCGAGAGATTTAGTAAGACAAAGTGAAGGGGCTTTCCAAGTCTTCTGTGGTTCTGAAGATTTAGTTATGGAATCATATTTAGTTGGTGCCTCGGGATGGGTTTCAGTAGCAGGAAATATCGTTCCCGGTCTCGTTACAAAAATGTATGAGCATTTTCAAAATGGTGAATTAGAAAAGGCGTGGGAAATAAACGATGCTATTTTACCACTTTGCGAGTTTCTTGAAGGATCAGGGAAATATGTTCAAATCGTTAAACGTTCTATGGAATTACATGGGCAAGCGGGAGGACCTTCTCGCTATCCAAGACTAGGGTTAACTGTAGAAGAAGATCAAAAGCTTCAAACGATTTTATCAAATATTGCAGCTCATGCAGCTGTTTAAATAAGGAGGAGGACATAATGTTAAAGACAAATATTGAGCTGAAACCAAAAGTGGAAGCGTTTTTAAATGAAGAAATTAAAATGTTTATTAATGGCGAATTTGTTTCTGCTATTGGCGGAAAGACGTTTGAAACGTACAATCCAGCAACAGAAGATGTTCTAGCTGTCGTATGTGAAGCGCAAGAAGAGGATATTGATGCTGCAGTAAAAGCGGCAAGATCTGCATTTGAATCTGGCCCGTGGGCAGAAATGACTACTGCTGAAAGAGCGCATCTTATTTATAAATTAGCAGATTTAATTGAAGAACATAGAGAAGAATTAGCGCAACTAGAAGCTTTAGATAATGGAAAGCCATACCAAGTAGCACTTGATGATGATATTTCAGCGACTGTAGAAAATTATCGTTATTACGCAGGATGGACTACAAAAATTATTGGGCAAACAATCCCGATTTCAAAAGATTACTTAAATTATACGAGACATGAACCTGTTGGTGTTGTAGGACAAATTATTCCGTGGAATTTTCCGCTTGTTATGTCTTCTTGGAAAATGGGAGCTGCACTGGCGACAGGTTGTACGATTGTATTAAAGCCAGCAGAGCAAACGCCTTTATCTTTACTATATGCAGCGAAACTCTTTAAAGAGGCTGGATTTCCAAACGGCGTTGTAAACTTTGTACCAGGCTTTGGTCCTGAAGCAGGGGCTGCAATTGTAAATCATCACGACATTGATAAAGTTGCTTTTACAGGATCTACTGTTACAGGAAAGTACATTATGCGTCAGTCTGCAGAAATGATTAAGCATGTAACGTTAGAGCTTGGCGGAAAATCACCAAATATCATTTTAGAAGATGCGGACTTGGAAGAAGCGATTAATGGTGCATTCCAAGGTATTATGTATAATCACGGTCAAAATTGTAGCGCAGGATCACGTGTGTTTGTTCATCGTAAACATTATGAAACTGTAGTAGATGCACTTGTGAAAATGGCGAACAACGTAAAACTTGGAGCAGGTATGGAGAAAGAAACGGAAATGGGTCCACTCGTATCTAAGAAACAACAAGAGCGTGTGTTAAATTACATTGAGCAAGGGAAGAAAGAAGGCGCTACAGTTGCGGCTGGTGGTGAACGTGCACTTGAAAAGGGTTATTTCGTTAAGCCAACTGTATTCACAGACGTTACAGACGATATGACAATCGTTAAGGAAGAAATATTTGGACCAGTTGTTGTTGTTCTGCCATTTGATTCGACAGAAGAAGTAATTGAACGAGCGAACAACTCATCCTATGGCCTTGCTGCGGGTGTATGGACGCAAAATATCAAAACGGGTCATCAAGTGGCAAATAAATTAAAAGCAGGAACAGTATGGATTAATGATTATAACTTAGAAAATGCAGCTGCACCATTTGGTGGATATAAACAATCTGGTATTGGCCGCGAATTAGGTTCATATGCGCTTGATAATTATACAGAAGTGAAAAGTGTTTGGGTAAATATAAAGTAATAGGGCGTTTTACTGATAAAAATTGAGGGATGAAATAATGAAAGATGCGGACAACTAGAAAGTTTGATAATAGTTGTCCGTTTTTTTTATATACAAAATTGCTTTTCAAAAGAATGATAAGGGGGATTTGGATGGAGAATTTAGTAGAATGGTTAGTAGGGCAAGTGTGGAGTATCGGTTTAGTTGTTTTTGCATTAGGGGCAGGCGTATATTTCACGATTGCAACACGCTTTTTGCAAATCCGTTATTTTAAAGAGATGATTAAACTATTATTTGAAGGAAAGAGTTCAGAGACGGGAATATCATCTTTTCAGGCATTTTGTTTAGCCTTATCAGGAAGAGTTGGAATTGGTAATATTGCAGGGGTAGCGACAGCAATTGCTTTCGGCGGTCCTGGAGCTGTATTTTGGATGTGGGTAATGGTTTTGTTAGGGGCAGCGAGCGCGTTTGTAGAATCAACATTATCTCAAGTATACAAAAGTAAAATAGGGAATGAATATCGCGGCGGTACTCCATATTTCATTGAGAAAGGTTTGAAAATGAAATGGTTTGCAGTCATTGTAGCAGTAGTTGTAACACTTTCATATGGCGTTTTATTACCAGGTATTCAATCTAGTAGTATCGCAGTTGGATTTGAAAACTCTAATGGTATTAGCAAATATATAACTGGTATATTTTTAGTCTTGTTACTAGCAGCAATTATTTTTGGTGGTGTAAAGAGAATTGCTGGCGTTTCTCAAATGCTTGTTCCATTTATGGCAATTGGTTATGTAATTGTTACATGTATCATATTAATTGCGAATGTAACGGAGATTCCAAGTATGTTTGCTTTAATTTTCTCTAGCGCATTTGGTGTAAATGAAATGTTTGGTGGAATTGTTGGTGCAGCTATTGCATGGGGCGTAAAACGCGCTGTATTTTCAAACGTTGCTGGTGTCGGAGAAGCGACGTATAGTTCGGCGGCTGCTGAAGTATCGCATCCCGCAAAACAAGGATTAGTTCAAGCGTTTTCCGTATATATCGATACAATTGTCGTATGTACAGCGACAGCTCTTATGATTTTAATAACAGGTATGTACAATGTTATACCTGAAGGGAAAACCACCATTGTACAAAACATAGGAAATGTGGAAGCTGGTCCAATTTATACACAACAAGCAGTTGAAACTGTGATAACAGGGTTTGGTCCAATATTTATTTCAATTGCGATTTTCTTTTTTGCATTTACAACGTTACTCGCTTACTACTATATCGCTGAAACAACACTTACTTATTTAGATCGTCAACTGAAGTATGGCTGGTTAAAACCAGTTTTAAAATTTGGATTTTTAATTATGGTTTACATCGGTAGCGTTGAATCAGCGTCGCTTTTATGGAATCTTGGAGATTTAGGAATCGGTAGTATGGCATGGTTAAACTTAATCGCAATCTTACTTTTAAGTAAAACCGCATTAAAAGTGTTAAAAGATTATGAAACGCAGAAAAAAGAAGGGAAAGATCCAGTATTTAATCCTAAAAATGTGGGGATTGAAGGATTAACATTTTGGGAAGAAAGAAGTAAAGAGGTTGAAAGAAAAAGTTCTAGTGAAAAAGTTATTGTAGATGATAATTTAAAATTATAACTTAAATTAACTGAAAATTCTTAATTTAAAAGAAGGTATATTACCTCCATTTCATCACATACTACAATAGGTATGGATAATATGACTGGAGGGAATAAGATGGAACATGGGCAACATAGTTCGATAAATGATATTCTACATCATTATAAAGAAGGTATAGGTAGTTTTACAAATCAAATTCCTGAAATCGCTGAGACATATAATGCTTTCACGCAAGCTTGTTTTCAAGAGGGTGCTTTAACAAAAAGAGAAAAGCAACTTATTGCATTAGGAATTAGTTTAGCAACGCAAGATGAGTATTGTACAATTTATCATACAAAAGGTTGTCTTGATCAAGGATGTTCGGATAAAGAGATTCTGGAAGCATGTGGTGTTTCAGCAGCATTTGCTGGCGGAGCTGCGATGAGTCAAGCGGTAACTTTAGTGCAAGAGTGTTTAACAGAACTGAAAAATCAAAAGCATTGAATAAAAAAACGTTTTAAACTTTATGTTTAAAACGTTTTTTATGTGAAGTTAAATTTGAGTATAAAAATTATCTAGGATGGGTTCAATTTATGGTTATACAATAATGGGAGAATTTTAAATTTAGTAGGCATGAGAAATAACAACTATTTATTTAATTTTAAGGTTTTGTAAAAAGCTTCAATTGCTTCATATAATCAATGGCTTTTGTTTTATTTTTCTGTTTAGAAACATAATGTGCCTCATTAAAATCTCTATAGTAACTGTTAACTACTTCTTCAGAAAGAGCACCGTCAGAGATAGCTCTTTTAACCGCGCAGTTTGGTTCGTTTGTATGTGAACAGTTAGAAAATTTACATCTCATAGAAATCTTTTTTATATCTTCATATCCAAATTCAAAATTCCCCTCAAGGTTTATCAAGTCAAATCCTATTT
>NZ_JBNLYE010000100.1:0-13909 GCF_050172095.1 Bacillus sp. GMs2/2 | reverse complement strand
GAAAAAGCGAAACCTAATACATCAGAAGATTTTTTTAACAGATCTGAAGTGACATATATATTAAATGGTAAAGAGAAAACTTTTTCGGTTTTATACGTTCGATATTTTGAAGAAGTTTTACAAGAAATTACTCCTTTTGAAGGAAATCCAGTGTATAAAGTAGAAGAACAAAACATATATTTGCGTGATATTGTAGCGATATGTTGTTTAGTGAAAGATAAGGAGCTTCGTGCGCAAAAACGTTTGTATTTAAATAATATGGAAGAATTTCAACAATATTTTGATGAGGGAACGGTGTCGAAAGTACAAGAAATATTGGCTGAATTACATAAAAATAAAAGAGTAGAAATAGCGTGAAATGGCAAAGGAGAGAGAAAAATGTCTAATTTGATGGTTGAAAATCAAACAGAACAAGTTTCTATATTTTTAGAAGATGCTATTCATTTGATAACCAATTATGTAAATTATCATACGTTACCTTCTTTATTAGAGGAAACACCAGCAGGGAATGAGCAATATTATAAAGGGGTATTAGCATCAATGAGACGACTTCTCGTTTTTTGCGAAGAAGGACAGGATGCATGTTTTGTTTTGTTGAATAGCCAGCCATTTCGAAAAACAGCAGCTGAAAAAATTTTATATAAGATTTACCATCAAGTAATTGCAGAGTTTTTTTCACCGAAGAGTGATCATTGGTATGAAAATAGTCGGTCTGCATATACAGGGAAAAATTCTATCGTTTTTCAACAAACACCACCTGCATCTTTGGAGCAAGTGATGAAGAATTTAGAAGGTAAATTTCAATTGATGCGTGAAGAACTAGAATATTATGAGACGGATTATCAGACAAAGATGTTACACAAATATTGATTGAGGAAAAGAAGCTAAGGTTACTTAGCTTCTTTTCCTTTTGTACAGTTATATAAGGGATTTTCATTGAATATAGTTAAGTGGATAGCATTAGGGAGGTGCAACATGAATCAGCAAGGTGTATTTACAGATTACTTTCATGAAGTAGAAAATTGGTGTGAAAGTGTTCTTCACGTATTAGATAGCCGCGCAATGGAAGTGTATGATGTCCATATGCTTGCCTATAAAATTCAGACGTTATTAGAGCGTATGAAAGAGCATGAGTATGAAACAGATGCAGAGTTTATGTATGAAATAAGCGATGATGTAGAACATATTCAGCATCACTTGCAGGAAGTATTTATGCAAGAAGAAGAGGAATATGAATTATATGAAAGAGGGGATAGTGAACGAGCTGTCCCGATTGGAGGACATACACTCCCGCCATTACCTTATCCGTATAATGCATTAGAACCGTATATTTCTAAAGAAATTATGATGTTACATCATGATAAACATCATCGGAGTTACGTGGAAGGGTTAAATAAAGCAGAGAAGATGATGGAAGAAGCGAGAAAAACAAATAAATTTGATTTAATTAAGCATTGGGAAAGGGAAGCGGCTTTTCATGGGTCAGGTCATTACTTACACACGATATTTTGGAATAACATGAAAAAAGACGGTGGTGGAAGTCCAAGAGGAGCTTTTTCACAACAAATTGAACAAGATTTTGGGAGCTTTTTACGTTTCCAAAAACATTTTACAGAAGCGGCCTCTAAAGTAGAAGGTTCAGGCTGGGCAATTCTCGTTTGGGTACCCCGGTCTGGAAGGTTAGAAATTTTGCAAAGTACACTTCATCAATTATTTACACAATGGGATACGATACCGCTCCTTGTACTAGATGTCTGGGAACATGCGTATTATTTACAATACCAAAATCGAAAAGATGAATATATTAAAAACTGGTGGAATGTTGTAAATTGGCCTGATGTAGAAAAAAGGTTTGAAACTGCGAAACAAATTGAATGGACACCATATTAGACGCAAATTCTCTGCGTCTTTTTTAATGGAAGTAGAAGGAAGATTTCGTTCATATTTTAAAAGGCCAAGCATACACTTGTACAAAAAGTGCCAAAAGGACGTGGGGGGAAATATGAGACGAATTTGTGTAATCATTACGCTTCTTATGATGTATGCAAGCGTTATGCCGATTCCTACATATGCAAAGATGAACAGCAATGTCAGTGCTCGAAATGCTGTATTAATGGAGCAACAGTCTGGTCGTGTATTATACGGAAAAGCAGAACATGAGCCTCAAAAAATTGCTAGTATAACAAAAATTATGACCGCTTTATTAGCTGCTGAATCAGGGAAGATGAAAGAAATGGTATCAGTTAGTAATGAAGCGGTGAGGGTGGAAGGATCGGCAATCTATTTAAAGCCTGGACAAAAAGTGAAGTTAGAAGATTTAGTATACGGACTCATGCTTAGATCTGGTAATGACGCAGCGCAAGTAATTGCTGAAAGTGTGGGTGGGAGTATAGATGGATTCGTATATTTAATGAATCAAAAAGCGAAAGAAATTGGAATGAAAGATACGCACTTCTCAAACCCTCATGGCTTAGATGGAGATGGATCACATTATTCGTCGGCTTACGATATGGCATTATTAACGAAATATGCAATGGGAAACGAGACATTTAAGAAAATCTTTGGAACCAAAACATATAAATCAGATTCTTGGGATTACCCGTGGAAAAATAAACATAAGCTGGTAACGTCTTATTATGAATTTGCAACAGGAGGAAAAACAGGCTTTACGAAGAAAGCTGGGCGAACGCTTGTGACAACGGCATCAAAAGATGGACTAGATTTAATTGTCGTAACTTTGAGTGCCTCTAGTGATTGGGATGATCATATGAATTTGTTTGATAAAGGTTTTGAACGTTTCAAACAAACGAAAGTTTTAGGACAAGGAGCAATTGCTGAAATAAATGAAAAGAAGTATGCCAACCATGTTTATACGAAAAATAGTTTTTCGGTACCGTTAACTGAAGAAGAAAAAAAGAACGTAGTATTAAAAGTTGAACTCCATAAAAGTATAAAACTTACGGATGGAGTAAAGGTTGGGAAGACAGACATTTATGTTGGTAATGAAAAAGTTGGAGAACGGAATTTATTTTATAGTAAACGGAAGTTAGTAGCTACAACGGGACTTTACTGGAATAATGTGAAAGAAATTTTTTCTTACATGATAGGTGTTGGGAACGATGGTTAATCTCGTATGGGTAGCGATGGCTGTCATTGGGATTGTATACGCCATGATAAATGGCACGATGGAAGAAGTGAATAAAGCTGTATTTGACGGAGCAAAAGATGCGGTAACGATTTGTATAGGACTTATTAGTGTTTTAGTATTTTGGCTCGGTTTAATGAAAATTGCAGAGGAAGCCGGATTGTTAAAAAAATTAGTTACACTTTTTATGCCGATAGTAAAAAGGTTGTTTCCAGAAATACCAAAGGATCATCCGTCCATGGGATTTATTCTATCAAATATGATGGCAAACTTTTTTGGTCTAGGTAATGCAGCAACCCCTCTTGGTATTAAAGCGATGGAACAACTGAAAGAGTTAAATGGAGGAAAGGATTCGGCGAGCCGTTCTATGGTGACGTTTCTAGCATTAAATACATCAGCCATTACATTAATTCCTACGACAGTCATTTCCATTCGAATGACGTATGAATCAGCGAATCCTACTGAAATTGTTGGGGTAACATTTATTGCACAAGTACTTTCTATGATTGGAGCAATTTGGATTGACCGCTATTTTTACCGAAGAAGGAGTAGAAAGGGGCGGAAAAAATGAGTATTGTAAATACAATTTCCTTATGGGTAATTCCTTGTGTAATTGGTTTTATCCTTTTATATGGCACAATAAAGAAAGTACCGACGTATGAATCGTTCGTTGAGGGAGGAAAAGAAGGGATTCAAATTGCAATTTCCATCTTACCGTTTATGGTTGGAATGCTTGTGTCTATTTCTATATTCCGGTCTTCAGGTGCGTTAGACGCAATGATATCGGTAATGAAGCCAATGTTAGATTTGATCCATGTTCCAGCAGAAATTGTTCCACTAGCACTTATACGCCCTATTTCAGGCTCTGCTGGTTTAAGTATTACGACCGATTTAATTGCCACATATGGGCCAGATTCGTTTATTGGGAGATTGGCTTCTACGATGCAGGGGAGCACAGATACGACTTTCTATATTTTAACTGTATATTTTGGAGCGGTCGGGATTAGAAAAATGGGTGATGCACTAAAAGTAGGACTTTTTGCAGATTTAATCGGGATTATATGCTCAATTGTGTTCGTTTCTTTATTGTTTCAGTAATACTATTCATTTTTTACGCTATTTCGCTTATAATACGTATACGACCACTATTAAGGTGTAGCTTAATAGTGGTTTTTTTATGTGGTATTTTTGACAAAATGATGAACTTTTATTGTGAGAAATATGAAAAATATGGACAATAATAAAAGGTAAAAACATGATTTGACCTTTATATGTTTATTATCATCGCTATGTTGTTTAAGTAAGATGAAGCGAATAGCCGTAAAGCGTATGCGGTTGCCAAGTCTTTCTAATGTAAGGTAAGATAAATTCGAGGTGAAAAAAAGAAATGGAACGATTACAAAAAGTGATTGCGCAAGCAGGTATTGCATCGAGAAGAAAGGCTGAGGAATTAATTCAGCAAGGAAAAGTGAAAGTTAATGGAAAAATAGTGAAGGAGTTAGGGACAAAAGTAACTCCTCAAGATAAAGTAGAAGTAAATAACATCCCTCTTGAAAAAGAAGAACCTGTTTATTTTTTACTATATAAACCAACTGGCGTAATTTCAAGTGTATCAGACGATAAAGGAAGAAGTGTTGTAACGGACTTTTTCCCGGAAATTACACAACGTTTATTCCCAATCGGACGCTTAGATTATGATACGTCTGGCGTATTATTAATGACAAATGATGGGGACTTCGCAAACGTATTAATGCATCCTAGATATAAAGTTGAAAAAACATATGTTGCAAAAATAAAAGGGCCATTAACAGGTGAGAAAATTCGCATGTTAGAACGCGGTGTTACGTTAGAAGACGGTAAAACAGCACCAGCACGTGTGAAAATTATTTCTTGGGACAAGCGTAAAGAGATGGCTATTGTACAATTAACAATTCATGAAGGACGTAATCGTCAAGTACGTCGTATGTTTGAAGCGTTAGACTGTAAAGTAGTGAAATTAAAACGTGAACGTTATGCTTTCTTAGAAGTAGGAAGCCTGCGACCTGGTGATGCGAGAGAATTGACACCACATGAGGTGAAACAATTACGCGCGCTTGCTTCTACAAAGCCAAGATAAGCTATAGAGTTAAAAATTCACCAGTGGAGTGCTCTGCTGGTGATTTATTCAATACAACATTTACAGAAGATAATACATAACATTTATCGAGGAGAGGAGAAGTAATATGAAGAAAAATCGCTTATTATTTCGCGTTATTATTCTACTCATTTTATGTGGTGCTGTAGGATTTACCCTTTATCAAGGATTCTTTGCTAATAAAGAGAAAATGCAAATCGGAAAAGAAGCACCTAACTTTGTTGTGACGGATTTAGAAGGGAAGAAAATTGAACTAAAAGATTTAAAGGGAAAAGGTGTATTTTTAAACTTTTGGGGCACGTGGTGTAAACCTTGTGAAAAAGAAATGCCTTATATGAATGAATTATATCCAAAGTATAAAGAAAAAGGTGTTGAAATCATAGCGTTAGATGCAGATGAAACGGATATTGCAGTAAAGAACTTTGTGAACCAGTATGGTTTGAAATTCCCAGTTGCCATTGATAAAGGACAAAAGATTATAGGAACATATGGAGTAGGTCCATTACCGACAAGCTTTTTGATTGATAAAGATGGAAAAGTAGTGGAGCAAATTATAGGTGAACAAACGAAAGAACAGTTAGAAGGGTATTTAAAGAAAATTACTCCGTAATAAAGAAAGCCTTTACATAAGGGGTGCGTGTCTATAGTGCCTCTGGTTTAAAAATTCTGAGTATTGCGGTAACTTGAGGTTAGAATATACAATAGTACATATAGATACAGGGGCGGTGAGAGTGTTGAAAGAAATTAAATGTGAATGTGGACATGTTAATCCGATAGGAACCGTTTTTTGTGAAGCTTGCGGGAAACCATTTGAAAGCAATGAAAATACAAAACTATTGGATATGCGCTATGAGGGGAGTGCACGGAGATCTCTCACGCAGACAAAAACGATAATCGATAAAATTTGGAGCTTTTTCTCTTCTGTAAAAGTGGGTGTATGGCTAATCGTAATAACTTTAGCTGCATCAGCGATAGGAACTATTTTTCCGCAAGAAATGTACATAACTCCAGGGATTGCACCAGCTGAATATTATAAACAAGAATACGGATTTTTAGGACAATTATACTATCAATTAGGGTTTAATAATTTATACGGTTCATGGTGGTATATGATTTTGATTGCTTCTATCGGTATTTCACTTGTGATATGTAGTTTAGACCGTGTTATTCCGCTTTATAAAGCTTTAAAAAAGCAAGGCGTAAAAAGACATCCTAGCTTTTTAAAGAGACAGAGATTATATGGAACTGGTACACCGCAAGAAGGTGACCTGGAAAGAGTGCAAAAGAATTTAAAGAAAAGAAACTATAACGTGAAAGTGGAAGACGGAAACGTTTTAGCAGAAAAGGGACGCTTCTCGCGTTGGGGTCCATATGTAAATCATATCGGTCTTATTATCTTTTTATTCGGTGCGATGCTTCGTTTTTTACCGAGTATGTACGTAGACGAAGCACTTTGGTTACGTGACGGTGAAACGAAAGAGATACCAGGGACGGATGGACAATACTACTTAAAAAACGAGAAATTTATAAAAGAAGTTTATGATAAAAGTAAGGACAAGGAAGTTTTTGATGAAGCGATTGATCGTGTAGGCGATAAAATGATTGCGAAAAACTTCCAAACGAATGCCGTATTATATAAAGCAGTAGGAGAAAATATAGCAGGACAAAAACCGAAATTAGAAAAAGTAAAAGAAGCGGAAATTCGAGTGAATGAACCACTGAAATTTGATCAATTTGCAGTGTATCAAGTGGATTATAAAGAAAGTGAATTTAAAAGTATGTCCTTTAACTTACAAAATAAAGAAAATAATCAAAAGTGGGGACCGATTAAAGTAGATTTAACGAATCCTAAGGAAAAATATGATTTAGGAACTGGTTATTCTCTAGAACTATTAAGCTATTTTCCTGATTTTTATTTTGATGAGAATGGAAAACCAAATACGAAAACGAAATTACCAAACAATCCTGCATTTGTATTTAAAATGTTTACACCTGAAACACCAGATGGTGAAGTGAGTTTTGTTGGTATTCAGCAAAATATAGAACCAGATGGAAACAACAAATATAAAATGTCGTTTGCAGGTGTTGAAATGCAAAATGCAACAGCACTTACTGTAAGAAAAGATTTAACGCTTTGGATTCTCGGCATTGGAGGATTTATATTTATGGTTGGTGTCATTCAAGGTATGTATTGGAATCATCGCCGTATTTGGATACAACGTGTTAATGATGAATGGTGGATTGCAGGGCATACAAATAAAAATTGGTTCGGTTTAAAGAAAGATATTGAAAGAGTAATAGAAGGTACAGCAATTCCACAGCCAAATGATAAAGTAATTGATAAAAAAATTAGTTAAGGTGGGGAAACGATATGGTGCAAATAAGTAGTAACTTTCTCTTTACCGCATTTATTTTATATTTAATTGCGACTCTATTTTTTGGAGGAGCCATTAAAGAAAAGGGTCATAAATGGGCAAATGTAGGAATAACGATTACAATTTTAGGGTTTATAGCACAAACAGTATATTTTGTTACAAGGTGGATTGCATCAGGGCATGCGCCAGTTAGTAACTTTTTTGAATTCGGTACATTTTTCGGCATGATGCTTGTAGGAGCATTTATTGTCATGTATTTTATGTACCGTGTAAGCATAATCGGACTATTTGCATTACCAGTTGCGCTTTTATTAATTGCCTATGCAAGTATGTTTCCGAGGGAAATATCTCCGCTTATTCCATCTTTAAAAAGTAATTGGTTACATATTCACGTGACGACTGCAGCAGCAGGACAAGCCATTTTAGCGATTAGTTTTATTACAGGCGTTATGTATTTATTGAAAAATGTAGATCAATCGACGAGAAGTAAACGTACATTTTGGCTAGAGACGGTAGTATTTACACTTGTTTGTACAGTTGGATTTATTGGAGTAACAACGGTATTTTCTAGTATGAAATATGAAGCGAAGTTTCAATGGATTGATAAAAATGAACAACAACTGGAAATGAAGTACAATCTTCCGGCTTTAGTTGGACCGCATGAAGGGAAGTTACTGACAGAAAATAAATTAGAACCGGCAGTTGAAGTTCCAGCAATTGTAAATGCAAAAAAATTAAATACTGTTATTTGGTCAGTGTTAGTTGGAACATTACTGTATATTGTATTAAGACTCGTTTTACGGAAGCGAGTATCGGCGGCACTTCAGCCGTTAGTAAAGAATACGAATAGTGATCTACTAGATGAAATCGGATATCGATCTATTGCAATTGGATTCCCAGTTTTCACATTAGGTGCATTAATTTTTGCGATGATTTGGGCTCAAATAGCGTGGACGCGCTTTTGGGGCTGGGATCCGAAAGAGGTTTGGGCACTTATAACGTGGCTCTTTTATGCTGCAGTACTACATTTACGATTATCTAAAGGGTGGCATGGAGAGAAATCAGCTTGGCTTGCAGTAATTGGTTTTGCAATCATTATGTTTAACTTTATTGTAGTAAACTTAATTATTGCCGGTTTACATTCATATGCATAGAGAAATAAAATAGGAGAGTGCATGTCACTTTCCTATTTTATTTTTGTCAACTTTTCTTCTTTTTTGAGAAAAACATGACAAAGTAGCGGTTGATTTTGTAAAATGATGTCGAGGACATTATATACAGTTCAAAAAAAATACATAGTTTTGGAAAAAAATTGAACAAAATTTATTATTCTTGTGAAGCATAATATGGGAAGTGAAACATTTAGAAGATTGCTTAAATAAACGAGAATAGCGCAACATAATAGTTAAAGAAGGGTAGGTGTGAACCGCTGAGGTGAGAGTACGCAGCGGGTAGAGATGGAAAATGAATCAAGAATTTTAATTGTAGATGATGAGGATCGTATTCGTCGTTTATTGAAAATGTACTTAGAAAGAGAACAATATACGATTGAAGAAGCAGATAATGGTGATACAGCTTTAGAAATGGCGTTGCAAAATGATTACGATTTAATCTTATTAGATCTTATGATGCCTGGTAAAGATGGCATTGAAGTATGTAAAGGGGTTCGTGAGAAGAAAGCGACACCAATTATTATGCTGACAGCAAAAGGTGAAGAAGTAAATAGAGTACAAGGATTTGAAGTTGGAACAGATGATTATATTGTAAAGCCGTTTAGTCCACGTGAGGTCGTGCTACGTGTGAAAGCGGTATTACGTCGTGCTGTACCAACAACATTCTTTACACAAGATACAACGACAAAAGATGTTACTGTATTCCCTCACTTAACAATTGATAACGATGCACACCGTGTTACTGCAGATGGCAATGAAGTAAACTTAACGCCGAAAGAATATGAGTTACTATTATTTTTAGCGAAAGCTCCTGATAAAGTATTCGATCGTGAGCAGCTGTTAAAAGAAGTATGGCAATATGAATTCTTCGGAGATTTACGTACAGTTGATACACATGTAAAGCGTTTACGTGAGAAGTTAAGCAAAAAATCACCAGATGCAGCGAAAATGATTGTTACTGTTTGGGGTGTAGGTTACAAATTTGAGGTTGTGAACGACTGATGCTTTGGAGAAGTGTAGTAGGGAAGTTATGGATGACCATATTACTTCTCGTTTCGTTTGTTCTTGGATTTGTTGCGATTTTACTTTCACAATTTTTTAGAACGTATTATGTTGATATGAGTGAAAATAGACTTCAAAAAGTCGCAACAAGTGTTACGGAATTAATTGAAGAAGGTGCCGATGTAAAAACGATTGAGAACATCGCGTACAAATTCTCTGATCCACTTTCAAGGATTATTATTGTAGAAGATGGCAAGGAAATCTCTTCTTCACCGAAACAAGAAGGGTTAGTCACCCTTACAATGGATAATTTAAAAGAAGATAAAGAATTAGCCGCTGTTTTTACGGACAAAAAAGAAATTAAGAACAACATTAGAAAAGCTTCTGATAGTAGAAAGAATAAAAGCACTGAAAATGATATTGTGATCGTTGGGAAACCAGTGCAATCAAAAAATCAAAGCGCAGTGTTCGTATATGAATCTTTACAAGTGCCAATAAAAGATATGGAGAGAACGACTGATTTCATTTTCTTAGCCGCTGGGATTGCGATTATATTAACAACTTTCTTTGCGTTCTTCTTATCTACTCGGATTACAGCACCGCTTCGTAAAATGCGTGAGGTTGCTTTTGAAGTGTCACGTGGGAAATTTGATGCAAAGGCTCCTATGGTATCTCAGGACGAAATTGGTGAGCTGGCAACGGCCTTAAATCAAATGGGTAAACAGTTGAAGTTTAATATGAATGCTTTGCAGCAAGAAAAAGAACAGTTAGCTAGTATTTTGAGTAGTATGGCAGATGGAGTTATTACGTTAAATCAAGAAGGTGAAGTCGTAGTTATTAATCCACCGGCTGAACATTTCTTACAAGTTTGGCAAGAAGAAAAAGAGATAGAGTTAAGTAAAAAATTACCTTCTGAACTTGTGGAACTATTCCATCTCGTTGTAGAAAGCGAGCAACAACAAGTTGTTGAAATTAATTTACAAAAAGGGAACTATGTAGTTCTTATGACACCACTTTACAATCAAACGAAAATTCGTGGGGCTGTAGCGGTACTGCGAGATATGACGGAAGAACGTCGTCTTGAGAAAATGCGTCAAGACTTTATTGCGAATGTATCACATGAACTTCGTACACCGATGGTCATGCTGCAAGGGTATAGTGAAGCGATTTTAGATGATATTGTGCAAACGAAAGAGGAAATAGATGAGTTTGTTCAAATCATTTATGATGAATCCGTTCGTTTAGGTAAACTTGTAAATGAATTGTTAGATTTAGCTCGTATGGAAAGCGGTCACGTAGAGTTACATATTGGTGAAGTGGACATACATCCGTTTGTGGAAAAAATTGGTCGTAAATTCCAAGGGATTGCAAAGGATAAAGAAGTTGAACTAACAGTTGATTTCCGGAATCAGATTGAAGAATATGCGTTTGATGCAGATCGGATGGAACAAGTGTTGACGAACTTGATTGATAACGCAATTCGTCATACGAATGCGGGTGGACATGTAACGCTTGTAATTGATACGAAAAATAATGGCCTCATTTTTGAAGTACAAGATTCGGGTGTAGGCATTCCAGAAGAGGATATTCCATTTTTATTTGATCGTTTCTATAAAGCTGATAAAGCAAGAACACGTGGGAAAAAGGGTGGAACAGGACTCGGGCTTGCAATTGCGAAAAATATTGTTCAAGGCCATGACGGTAAAATTTCTGTATCAAGTGTTGTTGGAGAAGGAACTACATTCTCTGTATATTTACCGAATCGTATAATTTAGATATGCTTTTTTAAAGTTGATAATGAATAAAGTTCTGCTGTTTTTTATTTTTTTGTAAACTCAATTAAATAAAGAATGGTAGAACTTTTTTCTATCTTGGTCGAATCAAGAATAACAAGAGAGGGTGCTGTGAAGAAATGAAATTATATACAAAAACAGGAGATAAAGGAACGACAAGTGTAATAGGTGGCAGGGTTGATAAAGATGATATCCGTGTGGAAGCGTATGGAACAATAGACGAGGCAAATTCTCATATTGGATATGCAATGACTAAGGTTCAAGGCGGGGCTTTTAGAGATATTTACAATGAGCTCGAAAATATTCAACATGAACTATTTGATTGCGGAGGAGACTTGGCAATAGTGGAACAAAAAATTCCTTATAAAGTGACAATTGAGATGGTTGAAAGTTTAGAAAGAAAGATTGATTTATATATAGAAGAAGCCCCGCCATTAGAACGCTTTATTTTGCCAGGTGGTAGCGAGGCGGCGGCTACTATTCATATTGCACGTACTGTTGTAAGGAGAGCAGAACGCTCTATAGTATCATTGCAAAAAGAAGTGAAAATAAATGAAGTTGTCTTAAAGTATGTAAATAGATTATCTGATTATTTGTTTGCGATAGCTCGAGTAATAAATGCCCGATTACAAGTGAAAGATGTGGAGTATAACCGTAGTGCATTAGTTTTTCGTGATAAGAAAGAGAAGGAAGTGGAGTAATTCACTTTCTTTTTTTGTATACTTTTTTCTGTAATATACCAAAATAGAGAAGGTATGGTGGTAATTAGAAAACGGAGGATGTATATGAAAGTTTTAAAATGCGGCGTCATGTTATTGAGTATGCTGTTTGTATCTCAATTACATGTTTATGCAGAAGAAAATCGATGGACATGGCCTGTTGAAGGTCAGATAAGTGATTATTTTGGGACAAGGCATGGAAAACACTATGGTATTGATGTAGCTGCGCCGATTGGAACGCCTGTGGCAGCTATTCAAGATGGTAGGGTAACGAAGTCTTATTATTCAAGTAGTTATGGAAATGTTGTATTTATTAAACACGGAGAATATGAGGCTGTATATGCACATTTAAATAAGAGATATGTGGGGCAAGGAGATTATATTTCCAAAGGAGAAAAAATTGGAGAAGTAGGGAACACGGGAGAATCGCGAGGTGCACACTTACATCTAGAACTTCATCAAGGAAGATGGACGATGGCGAAAAAGAATGCGATGAACCCATTGCTTGTTTTAAATGAACAAAGAAATGAAGTTGTTTCTTCATCATTATATGTCGTACAAAAAGGGGATACTTTAGTTAGTATTGCACGGAAATTTAGTATGACACTTAAGGAAATTAAAGAAAAAAATGGATTGCAGCAAGAGCTAATTTATCCTAATCAACAATTATATGTTAAGTGAAGGAAACATTTCAAAAATTAAACTTTGAACAAATTTATGTTCTTCTTAAATAAAGTTCAATGTAAATGAAATTATATGGGCGCTTTTGCTAGAACTATTGAGTGAATTAGAGCATCTATATCTAAAAGAAAACCGTCCCAAAATTTATTTTGGGACGGCTTCTTTTACCAAAAAATAAAGACACATATAAATCCAGAAATAGCTAAATAGCTATATAAGTAAAAAACTTTTGTTCTTGTTTTCTCTTTTGTTCGAAACAGTACGATAGTCGGTTCAATTAAACCGATTGTCAAACAAAGTAGGCCAAGAAGCATACAACCAATCGAAATAGAATACAGGGCGATTTGTGGTGCTTGAAATGGAATCATCCATTTTAATAAAAATGCAATAAGTGCAGTGTAACAAATACTACCGATGTATTTATTCAGTGGTGTATTAGAACGAAAACCAGGAAGTTTTTTTAAGAAAGAGCGGGAAACAACTTCTGTTTGTAAAGATGTATGCTCTTCAATAATTTTTTGAGCTTCTTTTCCTTTTTGAAAAAGAGATAAGATCCAATTTCGCTCACCCTGAAAAATAAATTGAGAAGTTGTCAAATAGTGATCAATCTTCACTTTATTCCAACTCTTCCACGGATGACGCTCACACAATTTTAATTTACTTTCTGTTTTTTTATCATACTGATAAATACTAATGCCATCTTCATCGAAAGTAGCATAGTATGTCTCGTTTGAGAATGTGCCTAAATCAATTGGGCAGTAGAAAAGTAATTCTTTTTTTAAGTAAAAGTATTCTTTTCTTAAGTTTTTTTTCATTGCTTCTCGAATAGAATGTCTCTTGTCTTTTTTCATGACATTTCCTCCATAACTCAGAAAATGTTCTTATCTT
>NZ_JBNLYE010000099.1:0-14322 GCF_050172095.1 Bacillus sp. GMs2/2 | reverse complement strand
TTATACGGGAAATTACTCGTTTCACAATATATATTAACCCCATCTCAATCAAAGCAAGAAAATAAAATTGTGAAAAAGAAAAAGCAAATTAAGGAAGACTCCTCAGACACTGTTTTAAATATGATTGGTGAAGACTCTGAAAACCTATTAGCGAAGTGGGGAGAACCCTCTCGAATAGAGCCATCTGCATACGGATATGAATGGTGGGTATACAACCAGGATTTAACTCAGTATGTTCAATTTGGAGTTTCTGAACGTAAAGTTGTAACAGCATACGCAGCTGGTGAACAAGTTAAGGTTCCACCTTATTATATAAATGAAAAATATGAAGAAGTATATAAAAAAAGTCCACTTTCGCATGAAATTTCATTAAAAAGAGGGAAAAATAGTTATCAATTTGAGCTATCTGATACCGAAGTCATGGAACAACCGTTAATACCTGTAGAAGATGGATGGGCGCAATTGTATTTTGATCAATTTACACATGAGCTTGTTGGTGTTCGTTATATGGATGATGAAACTTTATTACGCCAAAGACCGTATCAGCTCGTTTATTCAGGTGAATTAATAGCAGAACAACCATTGACTCCAGAAAAAATAAAACAAGTAGAAAATGGGAATATGCAACAAATTTTTGATTTAACAAATATCATTCGAAGTCGTCATAAATTACCGTTATTAACATGGGATCAGGAAACAGCAGATGTTGCTGTTGGTCACAGTAAAGATATGAAAGACAATAATTATTTTTCTCATGACTCACCTACATTAGGTACGCTAGGAGATCGTTTGCAGCGCGGGAAAGTAGGATTTCAACTTGCTGGCGAGAACATAGCGGCGCAACATAGTGATGGAATTGCGGCAGTGCAAGGTTGGTTAAATAGTGAGGGGCATAGAAAGAATTTATTAAATGAACAATTTACAGGATTAGGTGTTGGTGTATACGATAAATTTTATACACAAAACTTTATTCGAAAATAAAGCGAAACTGTAAGCGGTGGGGTGTTACATTACCAAATTAGTTACTTCGTATTCACTGAATTGTAGGTGGGAATCTGACCGTATGCAAATAGCAGAAAAAAAGGTGCATGAATCGTCTAAAAATAGGCGAACCATGCGCCTTTTTTTTCTTACTATATAGTAGATATACATGGAGAGGTGAGGATTATGCCAACAACAAAAGGACCGTTACATCCATCGGTTCAACAGTTTAAAGAATTTGTAAACCATCACCCTAAAATGGTTCATGAGGTTAGAAGTGGTCATAAAACATGGCAACAATTTTATGAAGAATGGTACTTACTCGGTGAAGAAGATCCAATATGGGCAACTTATAGACCGGATGGAGCGCCTGCGTTTTCTTCGGTAAAAGAAAATAAAAAAGAAAAAGATAATCGAACTGAAGAGGAAAAAACTGCTGATGTGATGGGGCAAATGCTTTCTTTTTTTAAAAAGTTGGACGTGGAACAAATGCAGAACCATTTAGCCAATGTGACGAGTGCAATTGGGAGCGTGCAACAAGTTATTCAGCAATTTCAAGGTAACCGTACGCAGCAAGAGCAAAGTACTTCAGAAAATAACCCGTTTTTCTTTCAAAAGGATTAGGGGGAAAGATGATGAGAGCAGAAATTATGGAGTTTATAAAGGCTGATGAGGATTTATCTCGCTATATTAGAGAGCAACCGTACTGGTATAGAAAATTAACACGAAATCCTGAAGAAAAAGAGGCTTTTGAGTTAGCGGCGATGCAACATTTCAAAAAAACGATACCAGATAAAGTGGAAAAGTTTCAAAATCAATTGGCCGTTGCTTCGATCATGATTGATATGTTTCAGTATATGAAGCAACAAAATGCAACCTAATTGGAAGTGAAAAATATGTCCGTCATGCAGAACTTTTGTTACAATAGAAGTTGATTATTTAAAAAGGAGTTGCAGCATGACGGAAATTTGTTTAGTACGACATGGACAAACTGATTGGAATTTTCAAGAAATTATTCAGGGGCGAGAAGATATTCCGCTTAATGAAGTTGGTAAGAAGCAAGCGAGTCAAAGTGCAGCTGCTTTACAAGAAGAAACGTGGGATATCATTATAAGTAGCCCGTTAATTAGAGCGCAAGAAACGGCTAATGAAATCGCAACGGCAGTTGGATTACAATCGATTTTATTAGATGAGCGATTTGTTGAACGGAATTTTGGAGAAGCTTCAGGGAAGCCGGTTGCGGCTGTTAGAGAGTTGATTGCTGAGGGAAAAGTAGAAGGTATGGAGCGAGATGAAGAGATTGTAGCTCGTTGCTTTGCTGCTTTAGAAGATGTTGCGACAACTCATTTTGGCAAACGTATTATTATTGTTGCTCACTCACACGCGATAAAAGCGATTTTACATGCCATTGAACCAGATGAAATTACATTTAAGACACCATTAAAAAATGCGTGTATTAGTTATGTGAAACAAAATAGTGGAAAATGGGATGTTCTTAAATATAATATAGCGGAACATATTAATGTATAAGTGTGTACGGATATAGTGTAAAAATAGTTACGTTATATCTTTCTTTTGAGTAAGTCACTTCAATTAGTAGTTCTAATCTAAATGTGGTATGATGGATACTCGGAGGTGTCTCTCATGATTGTAGCGACGCTAGAAAGCGTATTAATATTAGATAAGGCAGAGCAGCTTGCAAAAGCGATTATCTGTTCAGATATAGCAGAAGATTATCGTAAGTATTATAGAGAATTACATGAAGATATGGAACTTCAGACGCTAATTCAGCAATTTACAGCGATGAAAGAAAGGTATGAGGAAGTACAGCGTTTTGGAAAATACCATCCTGACTATACTACCGTGTCGATGAAAATGAGAGAATTAAAGCGTTCTGTGGACTTACATGATAAGGTTGCAGCTTTTAAAAGAGCAGAAACTGCTTTGCAGAAGTTATTAGACGAAGTTAGTGTAGCAATCGGTTCGGAAGTGTCTTCTTCCATTAAAGTGCCAACAGGAAATCCGTTCTTTGATGCTGGTGGCTGTGGTGGAGGTTGTGGTACTGGCGGAGGTTGTGGTTGTAAAAAAACGGGGTGATGTGCCCCGTTTTTTAGAAGTTGGAAGAAAACGTATACAGAGTTTGTCCTGTAATGTTATAAATTTCTGATTGGTTTTCATAGAATATAAAATATATGTTTTTAAAAGGAGAAGATGGAGAAGATTATGTTCGGGCAACGACAAAGTATGATTGTTTATTTACATTCATTGAAACATGCCAAGATTTTAAGGAAATATGGTAACATACATTACATATCAAAACGATTAAAATATGCTGTAGTATATTGTGATATGGAACAAATTGAGCATATGATGCATAAGTTGAACAAACTTCCTTTTGTGAAAAAGATAGAACAGTCGTATCGCCCGTATTTAAAAACGGAATTTGAAAATTCCCGTCCTGATCGAGCAAAAGAATACGATTATAGCTAATAGAAAAAATCCCCTGCTAAATTTAGCCGGGGATTTTTCACTTGAAATAACGTGTTATTTCATCGGAGGAATGAAATTGTTCATTCGTAAAATACCAATTAAATGATTAAAAAATAGTTCTTTTTCTGGGAAAGTTGTAGATGGTTTTACAGTAAAGGTAGCCACTTTTTTCCCGAGTTGTTCTGCCGTTTCTTCAAATAAAATGACACGTTTACTTTTTTTATTTTCAAATACAGGAATGCCTTCACGACATATGTATAATGGTTGGAAATCACCAGTAGTAGTTGGTTTTAATATTACAACAAGCGAACACACTTTTTTATCGTTTTTTATCGTTTCAAATTGTAACATATGTGCTATACGTTCTTGATTTGTTTTGGCAATTTCAAGTAATTCATATAAATCAGAGTAGCCTTCTCCAAGTTCTATAAAGCGTTGAATCATATCTTTTCCTCCTCTTTCTTTTACTGTACCATTTCACTTTTTAAATGAAAAGCACACAAAGAAAAAAAACCCTGCATAGCAGGGCCCTTCTTATACTAGCATGTACTAGTAAGAAGGCAAAGGGAGAGGAGAAACCGGAGGAAGAACTTATGGGGAAACGTAAGTCTTCTCCGCGGTTGGCAACAACATCGAAGGTGATGTTGTTATAATTATTTATGTCCAATCTAAATGAAGATATACATAATGAAATTAAATTTTATGTTGGGCTTTTTATTTTTCTTTTTTTTATTTTGTGATAGGATAAAAAAGATAAAGTGGAACTAATATACATATTGGGTTCATATTAGTGAATGATGAGATGAATACATAAAAATAACGAGAGGTTATTTGAGGCCGAGTTTTTCTATAGTTAGGTGAATGTGGTTTGTTAACTGTTACCGAAGTGGGAATGGCTTTCTATAATCGCTCGATAGATTGAAATAAAGGTAGTGACAACAGATGAGAGTAGTTTCAGGAAAATGTAAAGGACACCCACTTAAAGCGGTTCCTGGTAATACAACACGTCCAACGACAGATAAAGTAAAAGAATCTATTTTTAATATGATAGGTCCTTATTTTGATGGTGGTATCGCCCTTGATTTATTTGGTGGTAGTGGTGGTCTTGGAATTGAGGCTTTGAGCAGAGGGATCGATAAAGTAATTTTTGTTGATCGGGATAGTAAAGCAATAAAAGTAATTCATCAAAATTTAGAAAGTTGTAGAGTACAGGAACAAGCTGAAGTATATCGAAATGATGCTGAACGTGCAGTAAAGGCGTTAATAAAACGTGAAATGTCATTCGATCTTATATTAATAGATCCTCCATATAAAGAGCAAAAAATTGTATCTTTAATTAGTGTAATGGATCAACATGGATTGCTACATAGTGATGGATTAATTATGGCAGAGCATGGTAATGATGTAGTTTTACCTAATTCTATAGGAAGGCTTGTAAAAGTACGAGCTGAGAATTATGGGATTACTGCAATATCGATTTATAAGTATGAAGGTGAGGGGACAGAATGACAAGTATAGCTATTTCTTCAGGAAGTTTTGATCCAATTACCCTTGGGCATCTGGATATTATTAAAAGGGGAGCAAAAGTATTTGATGAGGTGTACGTAGTCGTTTTAAACAATTCATCAAAAAAACCATTCTTTTCAGTTGAAGAGCGATTAGAACTAATTCGAGAAGCGACAAAGGATATCCCGAATGTAAAGGTAGATTCGCATAGTGGGCTATTAGTAGAGTATGCAAAAATGCGTAATGCAAATGCAATATTACGTGGTTTACGAGCAGTTTCTGATTTTGAATATGAGATGCAAATTACTTCTATGAATCGAAAATTAGATGAAAATATTGAAACATTTTTTATTATGACAAACAACCAATATTCATTTTTAAGCTCGAGTATTGTAAAAGAAGTTGCGAGGTATGGAGGAAGTGTAGTGGATCTTGTACCTCCTATTGTAGAGCGTGCTTTAAAAGAAAAGTTTCAAACCCCGTTAAAGTGAACGGGGTTTTTCTTTATACGTGCGCAAAAATAATAAAATAACATATAAGTATAGACAAAATAATGTAAAAATTGGTCCATAATGTATAAAAGATGTCCAAATTTCATGTAGTATAGAAGGATGCTCGGATAAAAATACAGGAATATCTTTTGGCATAGGTGAGAAAGAACTCACTTTCTCATAAAATGGTGTCCAAAATACAAATGTAAAAATAGGGGCAAGAATACTTTGAATAATTCGTGCGAAAAAATAGGGTTTAAATCGGATATCTGTTTCAGCTAATATGCTAGCAACTTGTGCCTGAATAGAAAGACCGCTAAATGCTAAAATGAAGCTTGTTACCATAGCTTGTTGTAAGAGCGGTGTTTCATTTATTTGACTAATCATTTGGCTTCCGAGTGTCATTTCGAAAATACCTGATAATATAGGTATACTAAAATCTGTACTTAGTTGGAAGAATGATAAAATATGTTGCATAATAAAAGAAAGAGCTGCTGTAATGTGGAATACAGTAATCATTTTATTTAACACAGAGAATAAAATAATAAATCCGCCAATCATAAGTAATGTTTGAATAGAAGAAACAATGGCATCCCCAAGTAATTTACCAATTGGTCTTTTTTCTTGTAAGCGTGTCTCGTGAAGAATTAAAAAAGGGTTTTGAAAGCGACGTTTTTTTGTAGTGTGTGTATTATTTTTGTAAGCGGTATTATCGCCGTAAAAACGCATAATTAATCCGACAGCAAAGTTACTGAAATAATGGGCAGCGGCTAATATAATTCCTAATTTCGGATTATTAAAAAAACCGATAGACACAGCGCCGAAAATAAAAAGTGGATTGGAAGAATTTGTGAAAGAAACGAGGCGCTCCGCTTCAATCTGAGTTAAAAGATTGCTTTTTCGTAGTCTAGCGCTTAATTTGGCGCCTGCAGGGAAACCAGAAGCCATTCCCATCGCCCAAACAAATCCGCCTATCCCTGGAACGCGAAAAAGTGGGCGCATGAGTGGTTCTAATATAACGCCAATAAATTTTACAACACCGATACTAATTAGAAGTTCCGCAATGATGAAAAACGGTAGTAGTGAAGGGAATACAACTTCCCACCATATATTTAACCCGCGAATAGAAGCTTGCAAAGCGGCTTGGGGGTGGAGTACAAGAGAAAAGGTTAAAAATAGCGTTGATATGGTAAGGAAAGCGGTTTTCCATTTTTCATACATGTAAGTAAATCCCCCTTTGTCCCAAAAAACGTTCATTTCAGTATACGTGGATACGTAGTGAATTTAGACCATAAGTATGAAAAAGGAATGAAAAAAATTAAAGGGTGAGAAAAATGAAAGAACCAAAGATTGGTTTAGCACTTGGGTCTGGAGGAGCGAAAGGGTTTGCTCATATTGGTGTAATAAAGGTTTTAAGGGAAGCCGGTATCCCTATTCACATGATTGCAGGAAGTAGTATGGGGGCGCTAATAGGTACGTTTTATGCGGCAAGTAGTAACGTTGAAAGATTGTATAAATTGGCATCTGTTTTTAAGCGGAAGTATTATTTAGATTTCACGGTACCGAAAATGGGATTTATTGCTGGAAAACGTGTCAAAGATATGATTAAAATGTTTACATATAATAAAAATTTAGAAGAGTTAGATATCCCGACGGCTGTTGTGGCTACTGACATATTGAAGGGGGAAAAAGTGGTTTTTACAAGTGGGCCAGTTGCAGATGCGGTGAGGGCTAGCATATCTGTTCCTGGAGTGTTTGTACCAGAAAAAATAGATGGAAGATTATTAGTGGATGGTGGAGTCATTGATCGCATCCCAGTATCGGTTGTGAAAGAGTTAGGGGCCGATATTGTTATCGCTGTTGATGTATCTCCAATTAAGGTGAATGGCGATGTTACGTCCATTTATGACGTAATCATGCAAAGTATTGAAATTATGCAGCATGAGCTTGTAATGAATCGGCAAATTGCATCGGATTTAATGATGCGACCAGCTGTAGAGCAATTTAGTTCACGTGCTTTTACAAACATTGAAGACATTATTCGAGTTGGAGAAGTAGAAGCAGAAAAACATGTTTCAAATATTTATTTATTAATTGAGCAGTGGAAGGAGAAACATAATGTTTAAGCGTTTTCGGTTTATATATGCAATCTTAATAGGGGTTATATTGGCGATGTTACTTGTTTACGTACGTTTACCGTATTATGTAACAAAACCAGGAATGGCTGCCAAATTAGAGCCTTATGTTCAAGTTGAGGGTGGAACGAAAGAATCTGGTGATTTTATGCTTGTTACGGTTTCAATGGGACCAGCAAATGTGGTGAATTTAATAGCGGCACAGTTTAATAAATATACACATATTTCGAAAGCGGAAGAAATATTGCAAAAAGGTGAGAGTGATGAAGAATATCAATTTCGCCAAAATTATGCGATGAAAGATTCGCAAAATGCAGCAATTTATAATGCATATAAACGTGCAAATCGCTCAGTATCTTTTGAAAATAAAGGTGTATTAGTTGCTGGTGTGGCAAAAGGAATGCCGTCAGAAGGAAAGCTTAAGCTTGGTGATGTTATTATAGCTGTTGACGGAAAAATATTTGAAAAGACGGAGCAATTTATTGAATATATGACAGGGAAAAAAGAAAACGATGCTGTAAGTATTGAGTACATGAGAAATGGAAAACAATTGAAAGAGAATTTAAATGTAAAGACGATTCCTAATGGGAATGGACGTGTCGGTATAGGTGTTTCTATCGTTACGGAAAGAGAATTAGTGGTCGATCCGAAAGTGAAAATTAATTCTCATGAAATTGGTGGACCATCCGCAGGTTTAATGTTCACATTAGAAATATATAATCAACTTGTGGAAGAAGACTTAACGAAAGGACATGAAATAGCTGGAACAGGTACAATTAATGAAAAAGGAGAAGTGGGCCCAATTGGTGGTATAAATCAAAAAGTGGTGGCTGCTAGCGATGCGGGGGCTGAAGTGTTCTTTGCGCCAAATGAAAAAGGTGCGGAGAAATCGAACTATAAAGATGCACTTGAGACTGCAAAGGATATTAAAACAAAAATGAAAATTGTACCAGTAGATACGCTGGATGATGCGTTAACATATTTAGAAAAGATGGATAAGGAAAAAACCTCTCTGAAATAGAGAGGTTTTTATAGGGATTTTGTAGTTGTTTCATCATAGCGAATAGGATGGTGTGTTATATCCTGTTTTAATAGTTGTGTGCGTAACGGTTCGTGCATGATGGAGAAATATACAGAGTTTGCTTTTTTCTCTATATCTAAAGCGGCATGGTCGAATGTTTTTGTATGAGTAAGGATTGGAAGTTCGATTTTTTTCTTGTTTTTTGAAAGGTAAGTTTGTCCTTTTTGTGACATGCCTAGCAGGCGAATATATGGTGCGTGTTGTTCTATATTTGCGCTACGTATTTCTTCTTTTGTTGTGTTTGTTAAAATGTGTGTACAAGCTCTTTGTAATCTAGTCCATGTATAACGTTTTGTTTTTAATGCTTCCATGAATGAATAGAAGGAGGAACTATTTTGTATTTTTGATAAAATACGATGCTCTAAACCTTCTTCTATTTCATATATATGTCGTAAGTCCCCTGGAGACATCGTCATGAGTCTATATTTAAAAAATGAAAAGTATTGTTCCCAATTATGTAATATCCCGTAGTTTTGTTTGTAATTTGCTAAAAGCGAAGTGGTTGCCTGTGGGAGAAAAGGTTTAATTGTTGTAAATGATCCTTCTTCGCTAAAGAGTTGTTTTCGGATGCTTGTTGCGCTTGCAATATGTTGGTCATTAAATGTTTCATCATGATAATGAGAGGCAAATCTTTTTATAGTTTGAGCTTGTATAGAGCTATTTTGTGACAGAATTGCTTTCATATATTGGAAGCCTAAAATATTATTTGGTTGTGACATATCTATGTTTTTTTCAGATGTTAAAATGTGTGAGAAAGCATCCGATGTTGCTTTTGCATAACTATTACCAGCGTCCATGAATTGTTTTACAAGGTAGTTAAAAGTCTCTTCTTCGTTTTTTTGTACGGAGATGGTATTATAAAAATTTTCGATTTGTCCATCCTCACTACCGAAACAAATTTCAGAAACACGTAGGGCATTTAAAATGGAAATAGCACCATTTGCGAAGGTTTCAGCCTTTTGTGTTGCAAAGACGTATGGAAGCTCTACAACAAGGTCTACGCCGTTTGCTAAGGCCATTTTAGTGCGATACCATTTGGAAATGAGTGCGGGCTCACCACGCTGTAAAAAAGGACCACTCATAACGGCAATTATTATATCAGATTGTGTTAACTTTTTTGTCTGTTGCACATGATAAAGATGACCGTTATGAAAAGGGTTATATTCAACAACAATACCACCAGCTTTTATGGTAATCTCTCCTTTCGATGTAGCATCTTTTTGAAAAACGTGATACTCTATATATTATTTACTATGATGACTTCATTATAGTGTAAAGAAAAAACTTACACTATAAATGCATTATATCACTTATACCGCGGGGTTTAACCCTCTTGTTTTTCTTCATTGCTCACTTTTTGACCACTTCGACCACTTTTTAGTACATTCCCTAGCATTTCAGTTACTTCAATTTGACGTTCTTCATAAACATCCGTATAAATATTTAAAGTTGTAGAAACATTTGTATGACCAAGTAATTTTGAAACAACCTTTGCATTTGCACCAGAATCGATTAAAATAGTTGTAAAAGTTCTTCGGATATCGTGGAATCTAATATACGGTACGTCAATTGCTTCGCACAAAGCTTTCATTTGGTAGCGTATCGTATATGGATGCACGATTTTTTTATTTCTTGTGCAAATTAATAAGTCAAAAGAATTCTCCTTCTTATGAATTTGATATTCTAACAACGCTTCCATTAATTCTTCTGTCATCGGGATTATACGATTAGATGCTTCAGTTTTTGTCTCGCCCAATTCATACTTACCATCAACAAGCGTTAATGTTCTTTGTACATGAATAGTCTTGTTTTTGAAATTAATATCATCCCACTGTAAAGCTAATACTTCTCCGATCCGCATGCCTGTATGCAAAGCTAAAACAAATGCAATATAGTAGCTTCCTTGTATTTTTGCATACTCCATAAACTTCATGGCTTGTTCAACTGTCCAGCTAGCTTGCGACTTCTTTTTAACTTTAGGTCGCTTTGCTTTTTTAGCAGGATTAGAGTTAATCATTTCTAATTCTACACCTTTATCAAGGATTTGTTTTAACATAACATCAACGGATGAAATGTATTTCGTTGTTAGACCTTCCTTAAGTAGCTTCTGGTGAAAATTATGCACCGTTAGAGGTTTTATATCAGATAACCTCTTTTCGGCAAATTCAGGGTTGACACGTGAGCGTAGAATACGTTTATATTGATACAACGTCGATGGTCTACATGATGATTCTTTCTCTTGCATCCAGATTTCCACAAGCTGAGAAAAGCGGATATCATTATTCTCATAATCTCCATTTGCTAAATCATTTGTGACTCTAGCCACTTCTTCCTGAGCAGCTTTCTTTGTTTTAAAACCACCTTTAGTGATTTGTTTCCGTTTACCTGTGATAGGGTCTTTGCCGACATCCATAGTAAAAGACCACCTCTCACCACGTTTACGAAAGTATGCCATGATTTTTTCACCTCGTCATAGTCGTTTTCCAGGTATAAGTCGTGATATGTGGTAGTGGTATAAGAATGATAGCATGCAAAAGTGATTTTTGTAAAAGTAATATATTTTTTATTTTTGAAAAATAATTCGCAATATTCTTCCAAAAATTATACAAGAAGTTATAATGGATATTGGGCATTAAAATACATAACGGCACATAAAAGATATAAAAGACAAGGTGGGTTTTCAAGCATGGAAGTTATGGTTCCTGAACGTTTTAATCGCAAAACGATGTATGATTTGTTAAAAGAGGTAACAGATGAAGATTTGAATCCTAAAGAAACACAAATTACATTTAATTTCCGAAAATTAAAATTCATTGAACCAGCAGGAGTAACAATTTTAGGTAACATATTTCAGTGGTTGAATAAGAATAATGTTGAATGTACATTGAAATTACCACGCAAATTAGATGATCGAGATGCAATTAAGTACTTAGATGATTCGTTATTTTTTAAACCGTATATAGGGAATACATTGAGAGAAGAAGCGAGCCTTAGACCAACAACAATCCCGCTAAGTTTTATTACATATGCTGAGAGTTATCAATTTACCCGTCAAAGATTTTCTAATTGGTTATCGTGGCGATTAAATGTTACCTTAGAATCAGTAGATGGTATCAAGGTTGCTCTAGAAGAAATTTTTAATAATATTAAAGATCACGCTCAAGAAAATACTGGTTGTTTTTTTGCGCAACACTATCCTCGAAAAGGTGATGAAAATACAATTCATATAGCCATTTCAGATTTCGGTGTTGGTATTCCGTACAATATTCAGAGAGAAAAACCATCTTTAAATGATGGTGAAGCTTTAAAATTGGCTATAAAAGAAGGTTTTTCAACTGGGACACCTAGGAATAGAGGTATTGGTTTAGCAACTATTGTAGCGAATATTGTGAAAAACCATGCTGGGGAAGTGTATATTCACTCTAATGGTGGTATACTAACTTGTAAAGCAGGAGATAATGGGGTTAATGTAGAACATAAATTATCACCAACACGTTATCCGGGCACTTTAATACAAATAAAATTAAAGGCGGATAATATTGAAAATATTATATTAGATGAGGAGGCTTTCGAATGGTAAATATTGAAGTGTTAAATTATGTGAATCAATGCTATTCGAATGATGACGGTAAAGTTATTCAAGACTTAATAAGAAAAGCTTTTATGCAACATGAAAAAGTGGGTGTATCTTTTGAAGGAGTGACATCATTAAATTCTTCATTCATAAATACCGCATTTATTGAGTTATTAAATGAATATGACTTTTCATTTATTAGAAACCATTTAACGTTTATAAACTCCACATCACAAATTAACACTGCAATTAGAAACCGTTTTAATTTCGAGGTACACGAAAGAAAAAACTTAATTATGGTTTGAATAGTGAAGAGAAAAAGAGCTGAAGGGCTCTTTTTTTGTTTTAGTAAATTTACAAATGTAGAACTTACAAGCTACAATATTTATATACAAAGAGAAAGGGGGATAAAAATGGGAGAGTTCACAAAAGAACCTGGTGGTCATAAAATTACTGATCCTGGTGTAGGTTGGCACAATGAACCAGGCGGTGGTGGTTTGAAAGGCAATGAAGATCCTGGAACAGGATGGAAACCAATTTCTGGTCCGGAGACCGGTGTATAAAAGAAAGGAGAGAATGAGATTATGAAATGCTACATAAAAGACCCAGGTGGTTCAAAGGTGATTCCTGATCCAGGTACAGGAATGGGGATTTTCGACCCAGGACCTGATGGCGGGTATACAACTGATCCAGGTGGAGGATGGCGAAAAGAACCAGGAGGTTTGAGAAAATGAGAAGAGATAATTTTGATCCAGGAGGTTTAGGAGGAAGTCAATTGAAGTATGATCCGAATCCAGGTGGAGGATATACAAAAGACCCAGGTGGTGGAGTGGGTATATATGATCCTGGTGTAGGTGGCGGATACATAAAAGATCCAGGCACAGGAATATAAAAAAGAGAGCATAACGCTCTCTTTTTTTGTTGATGAAAATTTGTTAATTTTTAACGTTGCGATTGGAAATGTTTTCTACTACAATCGACTCATAACAGCTCGTTATGAGTTTTAAGGAACTTTGCATATAAAACGAGTTGTTTGCAGTATTGCTCTCGCTGAGATTCATCCAGGCCTGCGAAAACCGTTTGAATTTCATCGAGGGCATTTGCTATGTTCTTTTCATGTGGTGTACTCGTTCTACCCATTAACGCATCAACAGAAACACCTAAATATGTTGCAATGCGATCGAGAGTGTCGAGATCAGGTTGATTATAGTTGATTTCTAAATTACCAACTTGACTACGACTTAGCTGTACTTTTTCACCGAACTCTGATTGAGTAAGGGAACGACTTGCTCTAAACTTTTTTAGATTTTCTCCAAATGTATTCATAGTTTCAGTATAAATACATGAGAATTTTTAGACTATATATGTCACGAAATTTGTCTGTATAATAGTAAATATCATATAAATTGACAAACGGACAAAAAATATATAGAACAAACGTTCTTTAGGTGGTAAAATATTCTTAATGAAAAATAGAATTTTTGAAAAAAACTTTCTCAACATGATTTAACCATAATCAGAACGAACATTCTAAATCTTATGATAAACTGAATTTAGTGAAAGAAATAATAAAAAAAGACCCACGGTGTTATAGATGTGAGGCCACACAGCTATAACATTTAACCCTAGCCTAGATAGGGAAAGTTTCCATGAGTCAGTACATAGTATAGCATACTTCATAAGTGTAAAGAAAATTATGATTCATTTTCCTATTGAGAAAAAAGGGATATGTTTTGGGTTCTGATTTGGGAGGGAATTTTAGAATGAAGAGCTTTATCAAGAACTTACAGGAGCATATCAATTATCTTAAGTTGGATGTTGGTACATTGGCTAAAAAAGCAGAGATTGATAGAACTAATCTTAATAGGATTTTAAATGGGAAAATTAAAGAAATGAAGTTAGAATCATTCTTATTAATTGCTCCTGACTTGTATCCAAAATGGACTGAACGTAGAAAGAAGATTAGAGAATTTATGTTGCTTTGCGAGAGTGATTTAAACATAAAAAAGTCACTGTCTTACTGCCAAACAGTCGGTGAATATCAATTAATGAAAAAATTAATAA
>NZ_JBNLYE010000098.1:0-14326 GCF_050172095.1 Bacillus sp. GMs2/2 | reverse complement strand
TGGATATCAATAAACAAAATACCATTTTTGAAAAGATAAATATAGAAATTTAATTTTTTATTATAATTCATATGAACTGATAAAGAGGAAACTATGTAGGGTATCAAGTGTTTAGGTAAGGAATGGGTACCAGTTTATGTTAGATGAAATAAACGGTTACCTAGTTTTGGAGGAGATTTAGGGTGCGTTTAGTCTTATCAGGATATTATGGTTTTTATAATGTTGGAGACGAGGCGATTCTACAATCAATTATTGAATCGTTAAGTAAAGAGAACCCGGATATAGAACTAGTAGTACTATCAAATGATTCTAAATATACAAAGGAAATGTATGGTGTAGAATCGGTAGATCGCTGGGATATAAAAGCTGTTTATGATGCGATAAAAAACAGTGATGGAGTTATTAGCGGTGGCGGGAGCCTTCTTCAAGATCAGACAAGTACGAAGAGTATTCTATATTATACGGGTATTATGGGACTCGCTCGATTATTAAAAAAGCCGTATTATATTTATTCACAAGGAATAGGTCCAATTACAAAAGGGTATAATCGTCTATTAGTAAAATGGAACTTGTCAAAAGCTTCCTATGTATCAGTTCGAGATGAGGATTCGTTTTTATATTTAAAAGAACTTGGCATAAAAAACGATATTGAAATTGTTCCAGACCCTGTTTTAACATGGAAACGGACAAAACAATCGGATTGGTTGCAAAAGCATTCGATACATGGAAAAGTAATCGCGGTTAGTGTGCGTTATTGGAATGCAAAAGAAGATTATATAAAAAAATTAGCTGCGGCATTAAAAAAATTAAAGCAAGAAGGATACCAAATTCTATTTGTTCCAATGCATGAGCCATTTGATCAAAAAGCTTCGCGTGAAGTAGTAGACTTAATGGGAGAAGAGACGTATATGCTTCCATATAAAATGGATATCGACGAGAAAATATTCATTTTATCACAATGTTCATTACTAATTGGTATGCGTCTTCATGCACTTGTTTTTTCTGCCGTAGCCAAAACTCCAATGGTCGGGATTTCATACGATCCGAAAATTGATTCGTTTTTAAGTCAAGTGAATCAGCCAGTTATAGGAAGTGTGGATGGCGAATGGAGTGCTGAGTATTTATATGAAATTGCGAAAAAGCAATTAATGCAACAAGGAACTGTGCAGCAAGAGTTACAATTGACAATAGATGAGCTTCGGTTGCAAGGCAAACAGGCAACAAAGAAACTCATTGATCATATGGAAAAAGGCACTTTATTAAAAAAGTAAAGTGTCTTTTATTTTTGTTTTGAATTTAATGAAAATTCTAATTAAAAAAACGTTTTATTTTAATTCCTATTTATTATGCTAAAATGATTGTGATTATTATATAATCAAATTTATGATAATAAATTCGTAGATTACGAGGAGGATAACCTTGAAGACTTTTTCAAAAGGTATAACAGCAGTGGCATTAACGGGATCATTACTTTTAACTCCTATTTCAAGTTATGCGGCAAATGATGATATTACAGGACATATGTTTGAGACGAATATGCGCTCACTTATTACTAAAGGAGTTTTAATGGGGTATGGAGACAATGTATATGCGCCTGATAAATTAGTAACAAGAGCAGAGTTTGCTACATTCATAGCAAGGGCTTTAAATTTACCGAAAGCTGATTCGAATTTCGAGGATGTGCCGAAGACTTACGGTTTATATGATGGTGTAAGTAGAGCATATGGAGCAAAAATTATTAATGGTCGTACGAACGAGACATTCTCACCAAATGATGTGATTACACGTGAAGAAATGTCGATAATGGTAAAGCGAGCGTTAGACTATAAAAATATTAAAGTAGCTGTAAGTCCGCTTACCTTTACTGATAAAGATAGTATTAACTATAAAGAGCATGTACAAGTTATGGTGGCTACTCAAATTATTAAAGGGTATCCAGAAGATAATACATTTAGACCACATTTATCAGCTACAAGAGGGATGGCTTCAGCTATGTTGGATCGCATGCTTCAGACGATTGAAAAAAACGGAAATAGCAATCCTGTAGAAACTAAGAAATATGTTGTGACAAATGTAAGAGAAAACGGAACAGAGCAAGAAGTAGAGCGCTATAATACGTATAAAGAAGCGGTTACGGCTGCTCAAAATAAAGGTATGAATGCGGTAAAATACGAGAACGAATTTTTATGGATTAAAGATGGTTTTGCAAGTGCGAAAAGAATAACTGGGCAAAACATCATTAATATTTATGATGAGAATTTGTCAACAGTATATACGTATATTCAGTATGGAACAGAATTGAAAGTGTTAGAAGTTGGCGAAGATCGTGTGAAAGTTCAACTTTCTGGTTTGACAGGTTATGTGAAGAAGAATGAAATCACTTTAATTCCTACAAATGAAATGAAACAGTCGTCTTATTATGTGAAATCAGATGGATATTTATACCATAAATATTATACATATAATACAAGTTCACCTGGATATACAGAATTTAGATATGGTGTGGCACCTTCTTTCATGAAGCAAGGACAGCAAATGTATAGTGTAGATGGAAAGACATTTGGAGACGAAACTTTCTATCAATATTTCAATTATTTATCATTACGTTCGAAAACAGATTATACAGCTGAACAACTAGATAGTTATGTGAAATCGATTAAACCAGACTCTCCATTAATTGGTTTAGGAAAGAAATTTAAAGAAGTAGAAAGCAAGTATAATGTAAATGCATTATTCTTATATTCATTAGCAATTCATGAAAGTTATTATGGAACAAGCGCTCTTGCAAAAGACAAAAATAATTTATTTGGTTTAAAAGCAACAGACGATAGTCCGTATGGTAACGGAGAAGCATTCAATTCAAAAGAAGATTGTATTGAACATGCAGCAAAATTATACATGAATGAAGGATATTTAAATCCAGGACATTGGCGTTATACAGCAACATATACAGGTGATAAAGCTGCTGGTTTAAATGCGAAATATGCATCTGATGCGAACTGGGGTAAAAAAGTAGCGGGGCATATGAACCGTTTTGATTCTTATTTAGGTAAAAAAGAATACAACAAGTACAAACTTGCACGTGTGATGAATAACGTGGAAGTGAAAAAGAATCCTAGTATATCAAATGAGCGACTGTATCGTTTAAATACAAATGTAGTTGTCACAGTTACTGGTGAAGAGATAATAAATGGAAAAGCGTGGGTTAAAGTTATTTCAGATAATCCTACTGTAACAGAAGCGTATATTGCAAAAGAAAGTTTAGAATACGTAAAACATTAATTAAATAAAAAAGAAGGTGCTACTAATATTTCGTAGCACCTTCTTTTTATTCAATTTCAAAATCAACAATGATATAAGCGAGTATAACAACGAAGAAAATACTAACGGCTGGCGCTGTTAATACGTGGCCAGACATAAAGCCAATGCCAAGTGATAGAATGAGTGTGCTCGCTAATAGCATATACTTTACTTTCATGATTTTCTTAAAGTTTGTGATCATGCGGATAAATAATTTAATACCAAAGTATAGAAGAGGTATTAAGTAAATAAGGAAACCGACAATTCCAAATGCGAAAAATAGGTCATGGAAGTCCATTTCAATTAATTTAATTTTATCTGTGTAGTTACCAGCGTAACCCATTCCGAATAGTTTTTGTGAAAGCGGTGCGTCTTTATAGTATTGTTTGTATGTTTTTAAAAATTTGTCGCGATCACTGTAAATTAAACTTTTTACTTCAGAATCTGTAAGTTCACCTTTTGCATGTTTTTTTGCATCTTCTGGATCTGCTTTAATTACTTTTCCTTCTTTTCGATCTTTCTCTTCTTGCACTGATTTTTTGTATTCGTATATTTGCATGTGAATGCCCATATTTTTTGCGATAGGAGTATGCGGTGTAAGAGCAATTAAACCTCCTAGTATAATTGCGACAACAACGGTATTTACAATATGTGTGAATCCTTTTCCTTCTTTTTTACGATTTATCATATATTCAATGAATGAGAAGAAAAGTGCTACGCCTAATGTAATAACAATTGCGCCATATCCGACTTTCGTTCCGACCATAATACTTGCATACATCGCAAGTATTGTTGGAATCCAGTAATATATTTTCGAGAAAGAAGTTGTTTTATGAATCGAATATAAGACAATGATTGGGAACATAATGGCGAAAAGAGAACTTAAATCATTTCCAGCGAAGAACCAACCTCTTGAACCGATTTTTGAGTGAGGATAGCTTGGGAAATCCGTTCCAGTTTGCATTGCAACGATCATTGTAATGCTTAAAATTAAAGTTGCATATAAGAAATATGTAATGATTTTATGGAATACATACTCTTTATTTTTTAGCTCTTTAAAGGCGATAATATATCCAAACAGTAGCACAATTGGATATACGCTCTTTAAAATGAATTTAACTTCTTCTCCAAATGAAACTGGAGATTTAACCATCATATTATTTACAAGACCGATTGCGAGTGCGATCCCGAGTAAGCATAAATAGAGGATGTACTTTTTCGCATCTTGTTGTTTGTGATGAAGAAGTAGGTACCCTAATGCAAGAAGCATAAAGGCGAAACGGACTACAACTCCAACTGTTGCGCTCATGTGTAGTATATAGATTGAAAAAGATGTTAATAAATCTAAAATTGGTTGAAACACAATGAATAGCAATAGGAAATGTGGGAAGTAGTTATCCGTTTGTTTCAACTTATTAACCATATGTTCCTCCAGTTCTTCATTCCTTTATTACAACACCCAAAAGATGGGTATAAAGCCTTTTTTACATAGTAAGGCGAATGAATTTCAATATTTGTTTTTTATCAAACTTAAGAATACACCATTTCATTGTAATGGTAAATAGATGAAAAGCATGGATAAACCGACTTTAATTTCTATATTTTTCAACGGAATTGTATGTTTTATACGGTAAATGTACAAATTGCGAGATTATTAGACAGAAAATTGAGAAAAAAGAAGGATTTTTCAGTGGTTTTCTATAATTATATAAGTATAATCTTTATGGAGAAAAGAGGGGTATATATAATGGAAATAACAAGTAAAACAGAATCTGTCGTTGTGAAATATGAAGGCCACGTTGCAACGGTTATGGTCAATCGCCCAGAGGTGTTAAATGCGTTAGATGAGCCGACATTAAAAGAGTTATTACAAAAGTTGAAAGAAGTAGCGGAAAGTTCTGCGCATATCGTTGTGTTATGCGGGAACGGCCGTGGTTTTTCTGCGGGTGGGGATATTAAATCGATGCTTTCAAGTAATGATGAAAGTAAGTTTGATGGCATTATGAATACTATTTCTGAAGTTGTCGTGACGTTATATACGATGCCAAAGCTTGTTATTAGTGCAATTCATGGACCAACTGCAGGTCTTGGGTTAAGTATTGCGTTAACAGCTGATTATGTAATGGCGGATATATCATCTGTTATTGCGATGAACTTTATTGGAATCGCTTTAATTCCAGATGGAGGCGGTCATTTCTTCCTTCAAAAGCGCGTGGGTGAAAATATGACGAAGCAAATTATTTGGGAAGGTAAGAAGTTATCAGCGACAGAAGCGCTTGATATCGGCTTAATTGATGAAGTAATCGGCGAAGATTTCCAAACGGCTGTGAAACAAAAAATTAATGAATGGTCACAAAAACCGATTAAAGCAATGATTCAAACGAAGCAAATTTTATGTGAAGTAAATCGCTCTAATTTAGAGCAAACATTGCAATTAGAAAAGCGTGGTCAATATGCAATGAGACAAACAGCGGATCATAAAGAAGGTATTGCTGCGTTTTTAGAGAAACGTTTACCAGCATTTAAAGGGGAATAAAGTGAAGTGAGGATTTTGTCCATTCCTTACTGATTATTAGCTCGTTAATTCGGGATAAAGGGGAGAAAGTGCTAACACATTTTAGTATAATTGTGTTAGCACTTTTTTTTAGGAGTAATACATGAAGAAAATAATCGGTGTTATTACTATTATTTTGCTTACATATTCTGCTTTGCATAGTACACCATCTTTGGCAGTTCGGACTGCGTTATTTTTTAAGGGACATCCAAGTGTTGCATTTTCTGACGGGGTGACGAAAGAAAAAGATGTGAAAAAAGAAGCGATTCCAGATGAGTACCAAACTCTATATGGTAAGGAAAAAAACTCAGAGCACTATTTCTTTCCGCCTGTAAGAGCACATGAATCAGAAATTGATATGTTAAGTGCATGCGTGAAGAAAAAATGGTTTTTCTATAAAGCAGAGCTCGGATGTTATTAAATATAGGAGGATGAATGATGTCAGCATATAACAAGTTAGTAAGAGATCGTGTTCCAGAGAAGATTTTAATGTCTGGAAAAACATATACAGCACAAAAATTAACAGGGCAAGCATACATACAAGCTTTAGCGAAAATTGGAACGGAAGAAATTCGTGAATTTGCTTCTATGAAAGAACGCGAACATGCGCTAGATTCTCTTGCGGATGCGCTAGAAGTTATCATCTCATTAGCACGTGCAGAAGGTGCATCGATTGAAGATGTAGAACGCCTTCGTAAGCAAAAAGAGATAGAGCGCGGTGGATTTGAAAAAGGGATTTATTTATTAGACGTTTCAGAAGAATAGTTTTATAGGAAAAGCATAGCGTTAATGAGTAACGCTATGCTTTCTTGTTGCAATGAAGCTAATAATGAAGAAGATAGCTGTTAATATCCAGCCGATTGTAATAGAAGTAGTAGTATGAACGGCATAAGAGATTTGTAAACAAAATAATGATGCTAAAAACCAAATGAGTGCAATGTGTATATATTTTTTTGATATATTCATATTTCAAGGCTCCTTTTGTATACTAAAAAGAATTTTACTACAATTTAGAAAATTAGGCCATATAAGTAGAGGTTTTCTGGCGAATTTTGTATACTGAATAGTAGAGAAAATGAGGAGGAAACGACAATGGCACATCATGCGAAAGAAACGATGGAACTGATTAAGGAGCTTGTCTCTATTCCAAGTCCATCTGGAAATACAGCAAAAATTATTAATTTCATTGAAAACTATGTCAGTGAGTGGAACGTAGAAACGAAACGTAATAATAAGGGAGCTCTTATTTTAACGGTAAAAGGGAAGAATGATGCGCAGCACCGCTTATTAACGGCACACGTTGATACGTTAGGTGCGATGGTAAAAGAAATTAAGCCTGACGGTCGCCTGAGTCTTTCTATGATTGGTGGATTTCGCTGGAACTCTGTAGAAGGGGAATATTGCGAAATTGAAACATCAAGTGGCAAGACATATACAGGAACGATTTTAATGCATCAAACATCTGTACATGTATATAAAGATGCAGGTGAAGCAAAACGCGATGAGAAAAATATTGAAGTTCGTATTGATGAGCGCGTATTTTCAGCTGATGAAGTACGCGAATTAGGAATTGAAGTAGGAGACTTCGTTTCATTTGATCCGCGCGTTCAAATTACAGAGAGTGGATACATAAAATCACGTCATTTAGATGACAAAGTAAGTGTTGCAATTTTATTAAAATTAATTAAAAGATTACAAGACGAAAACGTAACATTACCATATACGACGCATTTCTTAATTTCTAATAATGAAGAGATTGGATACGGTGGTAACTCTAACATTCCAGAAGAAACTGTTGAATACTTAGCAGTTGATATGGGAGCGTTAGGTGATGGACAAGCATCTGATGAATATACAGTATCTATTTGTGCAAAAGACTCTAGCGGCCCGTATCATTATGCACTGCGCAAACATTTAGTAGAGCTTGCGAAAACGAATCATATTGAATATAAAGTAGATATTTATCCGTACTACGGATCTGATGCATCAGCTGCGATTCGCGCGGGATTTGATGTGAAACATGCGTTAATTGGAGCGGGTATTGATTCTTCCCACGCATTTGAACGTACGCATGAAAGTTCTATTGCGCATACAGAAGCATTAGTGTATGCATATGTAATGTCTAATTTAATTGAAGAATAATTTCATAGATAATAGAGAGCTGATTAAAGATATTATTTTTAATCAGCTTTTTATTTGGCAAAGCGATTAGGAGACATGTCCTAATCGCTTTTTTATCCCGCTATTTGCCGGGCAGTAAGACTCCTACCTCAAAATTCAGCGAAAGCAAAAAAGTTAGATGGGGGCGAGCTGCTCGTAAAAGCCCGATTGGTGAGGGCTGATTAAAGTTTTTTATATACATTCATTATAAGTTATATATATGCGATTTTTGTTATACGGCCGGAAACGTATTTACTATAGATATATAATGTTATACACTATGAAAGGAATTAATTAATAGTTAATATTTTTTAGTTAGCTTGATTAAAAAAATGAATGAATATGAAGTTTTGAGAGGAGATTTATTTTTCATGAAGTACAAAGCAATAGCCGCAGGTTTATTAGCAGCAAATTTACTAGCACATCCAATTAGTAGTTTAGCAGAAACGAAGAAATTTCCTGATGTTTCAGATAGTGCGTGGTCAAAAGACGCAATTTATTATTTAGTAGAGAGAAATGTAATTAACGGTATGCCAGATGGTAACTTTATGCCATACGGAAATTTAACACGCGCTCAGGCAGCAAAGATTATCGCAACAGCAATTGGTGCTAAAGTAGATCCAAATGCAAAGCCGTCTTATAATGATGCAAAAAATAATTGGGCAGCTTCATTTATTGCAGCCATGGAAAAAGAGAATATTATTAAAGGGCGAGAACCAGGAGTATTTGATCCTGAAGGAAAAGTAACTCGTGCTGAAATGGCAGCTATGCTTGTAAGAGCATATAATCTGAAGAGCAAAGTAACAGGACCAGTTCCTACAAAATTTGCTGATTTAGAGAATCATTGGGGTAAAGAAGAAGTTAATATTTTAGTAGAATTAAAACTTTCTTTAGGTACAGAGGATGGCTGGAAACCGAATGATTCTATTACGCGTGAACAAGCAGCTCAACTTACTGCGCAAACAGATAAATTTAGCAAGAATAGTGATCGTCCAGTAGAAACAAAGAAAATGTACATAGATAGAAAATTCATTACATATCACGCACCATCATTAAGTTCTGGGATTAGTGCAAATCAGCATAATCCACAAATGGTTGAAATTAAAGAAGAACGAGATGGATGGATTAAAATTGCAACAAGTAAAGGTGATAAATGGACACCTTTAGTAGAGAAAACAGAATTTATTAATGAAGGATTCACTACTTATGCAGAAGCTTCTTCTTCTTCAAAAGTAATGGGAACACATAACGCACAACAAGTAACTGTTATTGAAGAGAACGGCAGCTGGATTCGTATCCGTATGGGCGCTGGTTTCCAATGGGTTAATAAAAATCAATTAAATCCAGTGAAGCAAGGTAACTTCTTAGAAGGAAAAGCGATTATCATTGATCCAGGTCATGGTGGAGTTGATTCAGGTAATCCAGGTTATTATGAGAAAGAAAGTGAAACTGTATTAGATGTATCACTACGATTACAGAAAATATTTGAGAAAAAGACACCATTTACTGTGTTATTCACTCGTACAGATGATACACGTCCAGGAACAAGTGCTTCTGATTCTTTAAAGAAACGTGTAGAATTTGCTCAAAAAAATAATGGGGATATTTTTGTAAGTATCCATGGTAATGGTACGGAAAGTAAAAATGGACAAGGTACAGAAACGTTTTACTATGAATCAGCGACAGCAAGAGGAACAAATCCTAACGTATCAGAAAGTCGTTTACTAGCAGAAAAAATTCAAGAACGTCTTGTAGATGCACTGGGAACAAAAGATCGTGGTGTGAAAAAAGGCGATTTATACGTAATTAGAGAAAATACAATGCCAGCTGTATTAGCAGAATTAGCATTTGTAGATAATAAAAGTGATGCAGATAAAATAGCTACACCAGCGCAGAGACAAAGTGCAGCGGAAGCAATTTATCAAGGTATTTTAGATTACTATGAAGAAATGGGTAACAACGTGTCTTCTTTCCGTTAATAAATAATAAGAGATTGCCATTGGCAGTCTCTTTTATTTATTAACGTTTCTCTTTATTTCCGGCATATGATATCATTTAATTTTATATACAAAAGAAAAGTATTTGAGTAATTGTAATCAGAAGAATTTTAAACGATAGAGGATGATAATAGATTGAATAATCATAGTAAAACACCTGCCTGTATATATACGTATGCATTTCGTGAGGAGGAGCGTGCTTTATGTTACTTGGAAATGCGCTCGTTCTTTGGAATGGAGTCCCACGTTAATATTTTAAAAAGTGATGTCAAAATTGACCCGAGTAGAAGTGCGTTTATAAAAGAGCGCGTTGAGGTTATGTATGAAGGGGACGACTTAGAAAGCATTTTAAAACAAGTGGAACAAATTGATTTGGCGGGAGCGACATTTAAAGTTATCTTCGTTAAAATCAATGACCTCGTTGGAGAGAATAAAATTGAATATGGAGAAAGACGTCTTATTGAACGAGACCTCGGCATGCATATTGAAGGAGAAGCGGATGTTCGTAATCCAGAGCGTGTATTCGGGATTGTTCCTCTTGGAGGACGCTGGTACTTCGGGCACTATGTAGAAAGCGAACCCGTTTGGTATCATCACATAAAAAAACCGCATAGTTATTCGACATCTCTTAGCACACGTGTTGCGAGATCAGTTGCAAATATCGCTGTACCAAATCCAGAGGGAGTACGAGCAATTGACCCGTGCTGCGGTATTGGAACAGTAGTAGTAGAAGCACTTTCTATGGGGATTAACATCGTTGGTAGAGATATAAATCCACTTGTAGTTCTTGGAACGAGAAAAAATATCGCGCATTTCGGATTTGAAGGAACAGTAACAAAAGGTCCAATCGAGGAAATTACTGAGAACTACGACGTTGCCATTATCGATATGCCGTACGACCTATTTACGCACGCCACACCAGAAGATCAGCTATCAATTCTCTCAAGTGCACGCCGCATCGCGAAAAAAGTAGTCGTTGTCACGATGGAAACAATGGACGACATGATCCATGAAGCAGGATTCGAAATTACAGATCGCTGTATTACAAGAAAAGGATCATTTACTAGACAGATTCTTGTTTGTGAATAAGAAAGGAAGGTCACCCGTTTGGGTGACCTTTTTTGTTTGTATTGATGTGTAATTGGTTGGTGGTTTAGGTAGATGAATTAGCGAAATTTGTCTGTAAGTCGATATTGCATGTCGAATCGCCGATAAATTTAAAAAATCGCTGATATATTGTGTTGAATCGCTGATAAATTTAAAAAATCGCTGATATATTCCGAGAATCGCCGATATCGTTACATTAGAATATTACTGTTCTTTTAATTTCTCTTGTTGTGCAAGTAGTAAATTGCGCAAGATGTGTCCGCGGTAACTTTCTAGTTTTCGTCCTTCATGATAGCGTACGCCTAATTTTTTTAGTTCAGCTACGTACCAGCCTTTTGTTCCGTAATACATGGGATCACTTCCTTTTTGCTTTTGAACAGTATATGTTGGGGGTGGAAGTAACTTTCCAGTGAAAATAATAAGACTGGTTGTATCAAGGGGCTCCATAACATAGCCTCTGAACAGTGTATAAAAAAATAGACAGTAATGTATGCTTTTTTAAACAATGTATACAAATTTATATCCTATGCGTTGGCATGATATTTGCAATAAAAAGAGTATCAACATATAGGGGAGAGATAGAAATGAAGGTTAGTAAAGTGTACACAACAATTGATGCTCACGTAGCTGGGGAACCGCTTCGAATTATTACAGGTGGCGTGCCGGAAATAAAAGGAGACACGCAGCTAGAAAGACGTGCGTACTGCATGGAACATTTGGATCATCTTCGCGAAGTTCTTATGTATGAACCGAGAGGACATCACGGCATGTACGGTTGTATCATTACTCCGCCTGCGAGTGCTCACGCTGATTTTGGCGTATTATTTATGCACAACGAAGGATGGAGTACGATGTGTGGTCATGGCATTATTGCTGTTATTACAGTCGGAATTGAAACAGGCATGTTTGAAGTGACAGGTGAGAAACAACAGTTCATTATTGATAGCCCTGCTGGGGAAGTCATTGCGTATGCAACATATAACGGGAGCGAAGTAGAGTCCGTATCATTTGAAAATGTTCCTTCCTTTGTATACAAAAAAGACGTTCCTATTAAAATAGATAACTATGAATTTCAAGTAGATATCGCGTTTGGCGGAGCTTTTTATGCGGTAGTAGACTGTAAAGAATTTGGCTTGAAAGTCGATTTCAAAGACTTATCTGCTATTCAAGCGTGGGGCGGTAAAATTAAGCACTACATCGAGAGCAAAATGGAAGTGAAGCATCCACTTGAAGAAGGATTAAAAGGGATATACGGCGTTATTTTCTCAGATGAACCGAAAGGAGAAGACGCAACTTTACGAAATGTAACAATCTTTGCTGATGGGCAAATAGATCGTTCTCCTTGCGGTACAGGAACTTCCGCAAGAATCGCAACTCTTTTTGGAAAAGATGCTTTACAAAAGGGAGAAATTTTCGTCCATGAATGCATTACTGACGGGAAATTCGAGGGGGAAGTATTGTCGGTAACCGCAGTAGATACATATGAAGCTGTCGTTCCAAAAGTAACGGGGAATGCCTTTATTACAGGATTTCATCAGTTCGTTGTAGACCCGAGAGATGATTTGAATCGAGGATTTTTGTTAGGATAGAAGGAGGAGGTGGAAAGATATGCTAGTCATAAGCGCGAACGAACAACGAAACTTAGTAAATATGAACGAAGTCATTGAATACGCGGCGCTTGCTTTAAAAGAATTTTCCGCAGAAAGAACGATCACACCAATTCGAGGCTCATTGCCATTTGCGAACGAGAAAAATACGGCATTAATTATGCCCTCAGTAGCGGAAGGGCTTGAGGCACTTGGCTTAAAAGTAGTAACAGTAGTCCCAGAGAACAAAAAGATAGGAAAGAAAACGATAAACGGGATTGTGATGCTATCAGACTTTCAAACGGGAGAACCGCTCGCACTTTTAGAAGGATCGTACTTAACGATGATCCGAACAGGCGCCTTATCAGGAGTAGCGACAAAATATTTAGCTCGTCATAACGCAAAAACTTTATGCATTATCGGCACGGGCGAACAAGCGAAAGGAATTGCCGAAGCAATATTTGCGGTTAGAGATATCGAAAAAGTCATCTTATACAATCGCACAGAAGAAAAGGCGTATGCATTTGCGGAATATATACAAGAGAGATTCAACAAACCTGCATATGTTCACACAAATGCAAATGAAGCAATAAGCGAAGCAGACATCATCGTCACAACTACGAATGCATCCACACCAGTCTTCTCAGAAACACTACAAAAAGGCGTCCACGTAAACGCCGTCGGCTCATTCAGACCGAGCATGCAAGAACTACCCTCACACGCCATAGCTAAAGCAAACAAAGTAGTAGTCGAATCAAAAGAAGCAGCACTAGACGAAACAGGAGACCTTCAAGTTCCAATAAAAGAAGGGCTATTCAAAGCAAACGCCATTCACGCTGAACTTGGTCAAATCATAAGCGGAGAAAAAGCCGGACGCGAAAATGATGAAGAGATTACTGTTTTTAAATCGGTTGGTTTGGCAGTAGTAGATATTATTGTTGCGAAGTATTTGTATGAGAGAGCGGTGGAGCAAGGAGTAGGGAATAAGATTGAATTTTGAGACTGACTTTTGGTGGTCTTTTTGTCAGGATGGGTGTGCTAGTATTTATAATTGAAGCCTTTTAATATTATGTTGAAATATATGAATTCTGCGCAGACATCACATCATTCATTCAATGGGTGTATGAAAAAAGTTGCACCTCTAATTATTAGAGATGCAACTTTTTACCATTCACGCCATTCTTCTGTTATGTCTTCTTCAGATTCTAGACCAGCTATTCTTGCTGCTGTATCGATAAATTCATAGAGATCTTCTCTTTCCATTGTTTCGATAAAATAGTCATGTTCGTCATTTAATTCATTTATGTTAAGAACAACCTCTTTAACAACATGCATTATTTCAACTTCAGTTGGATTTTTTCCCAATTGCTCTAAATTATTTATGTAAGTATCAAGAACTTTATTTGTTGCACTTATATTTTCTTCAGTGAAAAATTCCCCATCTTCATCATTCTCAATCCATTGGGTTGTTGGTTTGTTTTTTTTCAGTTCATCAAATGTCATGATAACCTCCTAAATGTGTTTTTTGTCTTTAATCCCATTCTACATTTTCGGTCATATATAACAATCATTTTAGAGGGGTTTTCTGTAAGCTGCTAGTTTTTTTACTCATTTTACGAGGT
>NZ_JBNLYE010000097.1:0-14470 GCF_050172095.1 Bacillus sp. GMs2/2 | reverse complement strand
CAAATGTCATTCTTGGGTAATCGCCAGAAAAATATTTTGATTTATTATTATGATATTCATGCAATTTATTTAAGGATTCTCTTATTATCTCTATTTCATCGAGAGTGATATATTTATTACTAATTCTCATCCTATAGCATCTCCAATAATATATATTTCAGCAAAAAAATAAGACTGTTTTTTGTTCACAAAATATTACTCTATTATTCCATCGCTTCCCTCACAACATCTTGAATCATAACAACTTCCGTTTTCATATCAACAGATGGTGCTTCTTCATCAATACATTCATGCCAAAATTCCAAGTGCTTTTTATCAATTTCATGATGAGAATTTTCGACAAGAGCCCCGCCTTCTCCTTGCACAGAATACCAATATAAGTATTCTTCTCCATCTCTTATTTCCCGGAAAATTGTCTCAACGTACATCTTTTCGTCGTTTAATGTCAAAAGCACTTCTTTCATATTGTCATTAAGAAGCTGCATCCATTCATCTACACGATGACTTTTACCTTGTTTCACTTTGAATCTCGTTAATTCCACATTCATTTTTATTCCCCCGTTTTCTTACGTACAAACAATCTATATTCTATCGGATTATGAAAACTTAATTTACTAGCTAGTTTTTGCGAAGGAATATTGTCTACATAACAATCCCAGCACGGTGTAATATCATTTTGCATGCAATGCTCAACGAACCGTGTCGCAACAGCTTGAGCTAATCCTTTCCCTTGATATGCTTTATGCGTAGCAATATCGATTTCAGCAAAACTATTCCCTCTAAATATTGAGACGCATTCAGCTATAATCATCCCACCTTGTTCTATACAAAATCCGAAACCACCGTTCAAAAATAGTTCTTTTGATCCCCAATATTCTTTATAATACTTCTCTGTAAATTCACTGCTTCGTTCTATATCACTTTTATCAATACGCTTCACTTCATATGTATTTTTATTTGCATCTTGTGTTCGCTCTTCAAAGATTTCTCTTTGGAATTTCATTCGTGGCATATTCCGAAGTACATTACTAAAACGCCCTTCAATTATCATTTCCCACTCTTCACTTGAAGCGAATAGTGTAAATCTCTTCTCTGTTTTTTCAATAGCCATTTTTAAATACATCAATAAATCTTCATTATAATTTTGATCATCCGTATGACCAAATAAATAATAGATACCGTTAACTGTACGAATTAATCCTGCTGTTAACTTCTCGTTGGCAAAAATCTCACCATCTATCATTTGGTCACATACCGCATAAGCAAATGTCGTCGTTCTTGTATTACTTTCCAAAATCGGAATGATTTTTCTATACTCGGCTACAGATAATTTTTTCATAACTGCTCCACTTTAATCGTATCAGCTTCTATATTTTCGAAACAAAGATTTACTGTTCTCTTTAATGCTCTCGTTCTATGAATCGTACACGCTGGAATTAAAATAGAATCATTCGGCTTTAAAACTGCTGTTTCTCCATCTTCAAAATCGATAAGTAATTCTCCCTCTAGCACAATGAATAATTCATCCGAATTAGAATGATAATGCCAATCATATTCGCCAGTAAATACAGCGATTCGTAAGCAATGACTATTTACATTTGAAACGACGAAGTTTTTATGTTGATCTTGAATGTCCTTTGTTAATTCTATTAAGTTCACAGTCTCCATATTCCGTCTCACCCTTTCATTAGTCGTTCTTCTGAAAAACTAACTTAGTCTCCACCACCTCCGCAATCTCCTCCACCATCACTTGAGCTGCTACAATCGTTGCTACTGTAATCACCGAATCCACTTGATGAGCTTGAATTGGATGAAGATTTTTTGCTTCTTTTTCTATCTTTTTTACTTTCATGACTAGGCCATACTTTATCAAATAATATAAAGAATAAGATTCCTTCTACCATAACAAGCATAACGCCAAAAATACTTTCAATAACATTGGGGGTTATCCCCAAACTTTTAAATATCCCACATAAATACAAGCAAAAAATCACATACAAGAACATACAAATATACCGAAATGTTTTCTCTATCGTAATGACTACTTTTTGTGAAAAAGGTATGTTCTGCTCCTGTTTTTTCTTTATGTACTTTTGTCTCTTTGCTTGCTTTTTCTTCCTCTTTTTACTCCCCATTGAATCCCCTCTTTTTATTATATAATTCTAAATTATCATAATAAAAAATGATTTACACCAATAAATAACAATTATTCACATGTTATTTCTCCATAAAAAAAGACCCTCCTCATAAAGGAAGGTCTCGAATGTATTTCTATTATGATAAAGCAGGAGCTTTTTCAAGAAGCTCTTTCGCATCAGCGTATTGTAAGCCGTGAGCTTCTGCAACTGCTTCGAATGTTACATAGCCATCTAATGTGTTAATACCTTTTAGTAATGCAGTGTTGCCTAAGCAAGCATCTTTGTAACCTTTGTTCGCAATTTGTACTGCATATGGTACTGTTACGTTTGTTAATGCAAGAGTTGACGTACGTGGAACTGCACCTGGCATATTAGCAACTGCATAATGAACAACGCCATGTTTTTCGTAAGTTGGATTATCATGAGTTGTAATACGATCAGTTGTTTCGAAAATACCACCTTGGTCAATCGCGATATCTACAACGACAGAACCTGGTTCCATTGATTGAATCATTTCTTCAGTTACAAGTTTTGGCGCTTTTGCACCTGGAATTAATACTGCACCAATAACAAGGTCAGATTCTTTAACAGCTTCTGCAATGTTGTATGGATTAGACATTAATGTTTTTACTTGGTTACCGAAAATATCATCTAATTGACGAAGACGTTCTGCACTTAAGTCAATGATTGTTACATCTGCACCTAAACCTACTGCAATCTTAGCTGCGTTTGTACCAGCTTGACCACCGCCGATGATTGTTACTTTGCCGCGTTTTACCCCTGGAACGCCCGCAAGTAAAATACCTTTACCACCTTTGTTTTTCTCAAGGAATTGTGCACCAATTTGTGCAGACATACGACCAGCTACTTCACTCATAGGTGCAAGTAATGGTAAAGAACGATTGTCTAATTGTACTGTTTCGTATGCGATTGATGCAACTTTGTTATCGATTAATGCTTTCGTTAATTCTGGTTCTGGAGCTAAGTGTAAGTATGTGAATAAAATTAAACCTTCACGGAAATAGCCGTATTCACTTGCTACTGGCTCTTTTACCTTCATAACCATATCTTGATTCCATGCTTCTTCAGCAGTTTCTACAAGTTTCGCACCAGCTTGTACGTATTCTTCATCCGTAAAGCCAGATCCTAAACCTGCTCCTTTTTGAACAAAAACTTCATGACCATTTTGTACTAAATGTACTGCTCCCGCTGGCGTCATTGCCACACGGTTTTCATTGTTTTTAATTTCTGTTGGAATACCGATACGCATGATTAGTTCCCCCTTGAGTTATGAAATGACCCCTGAATCATTTTTTAAAGCGCTTTCTACGCTCTTATATTTTAACATAATATCTCAATATTTGACAAAAAAATAACACGAGTTTTCCGATAGATTTAATTTTATATTAAAGGACAGTATTATCCGCACCTCTCAGCACAATGGATAAACTGTCCAATTATTCGAAACTTCATCTTATTTTATTCTATCGATGTCTATGAATAACATCCACTGCACCAGTCACTTCAATAATTGTACCGGTAATCATATCGGAATCGTCCTCACATAAAAACGAAATGGTTCTTGCAATATCTTCACCTGTTCCAGATCTACCAATCGGTGTGTTATGCTCTTTCAGCTGACGTGCTTCTTGAATAGTTGCCTCTTTCATCTCGCCTATAATATCACCAGGACATACCATGTTCGCAGTAATACCATACTCCGCTTCTTCATAAGCAACTGTTTTCGTTAATGAAACAAGTCCTACTTTCGCTGCGGCAAAAGCTGAACGATAAATCCATCCCGGTGCACTATCCGCCCCTTGAAATCCGTAATTAATAATACGGCCAAAGTTCTGTTTTCTCATGACCGGAACGACAAGTTTTAATAAATGAAATACCGCTGTTAAATTTCCCTGAATCATTTCATTCCATTCATCTTCTTCATAATCAACTAACTTTTTTCGTTCAAATACATATGGACCAGCATTATTAATTAAAAAGTCAATTTTGCCAAAACGGCTCATCGCTTTTTCTACTATTTTATGTAAATCTTCCTTTTTCGTGACATCCGCTTGCACGAATTGTAGACGCTCTTCCACATCTTTATATGTTTCTTTCATCGTTTCCATAGCCGTGATATCGCTATGGTACGTTACTGTTACTGAATAGCCTTTAGCCAATAATTTTTCTGTTACTTGCTTTCCTAAACCTTTCGTACCGGCTGTAATGAGCGCATGTCTCACAAAACTGCCCCCTTTTAAATTGCTATACTTCATATGTAACAAGTTCTCGCTCCAATTACAACTAAAATGAATTGAAACAGAGTTTTCAAAATTCTGTAACGTTTCTGGCAAGCACGTTACCAAAATTTGTTTTATAATTAAGTTGTAAACAGTTATAAAACAGATTGGGAGGAATTTACTATGAATAATACATATACAAATATTTTAATCGCGGTGGATGGTTCTAAAGAAGCAGAAAAAGCCTTTAAAAAAGCAATTCAAGTCGCAAAGCGCAACAATGCAACATTAACAATTGCTCATATCGTTGATGTAAAAGCATACTCAGCAGTAGAAGCTTATAGCCGTGCAATTGCGGAACGTGCAAATCTATTTGCAGAAGACTTATTAGAAGACTACAAAAAAACTGCGCTTGAAGCTGGTCTTGAAAAAATTGAAACTGTATTAGAATTCGGTAATCCTAAATCAAAAATTTCAAAAGAAATCGCTCCAAACCATAAAGTAGATTTAATTATGTGTGGTGCGACTGGTTTAAATGCTGTTGAGCGTTTCCTAATTGGTAGCGTCTCTGAACATATTATTCGCTATGCGAAATGCGATGTCCTTGTTGTTCGTGGTGATGAGGAACAAGGTGAGCTTTAATTTATAGATAAAACACCAAGTCCACATAGGCTTGGTGTTTTTCATTTTATAAACTTCACTATAAACACAAGACATGCTACGACAACAACGGTAATTGCCAACACATAAGGCGGAAGAAACTTCAAAGACCATAATGCCATCATAATTGTCGCGATCGTTAAGTACGTTTGCCTTGCATCTGCTGTCATTTTTTTACGAAGTAAGAAAACGTACAAATAGCCAATTGGCGGCGTAATAAAGCAAAGAACATATATGATTTTTGATTTTAAATACCACTTTTGTTCTCCGAGTTTCTTTATATCTTCTTCTATTCTCTTATGCTCTTGCTCTCTCGCTTCTTCTACAAGCGGATTTTCCTCTTCTCCTCGCTTTTCTTTCATATAAGGAAGAAAGTGCATAAAAAAATAGTATGCGAATACGAACGCACCAAATCCAATATTTAATCTTTCTAATGGAATATGTTCACTAAAAAAAGCAGCAGTAAGCACTAAAGACAAACAGTATGTCATCATCCAAAATGAATGTTTTCTCTTTTTCCGTTCCATTTCTTTTTCACCTTGTATATCTTTTCTTTTCGAAATCCATATAGAAATAAAGCAATCTACTACAAATAGAGCAAAAATAAATATCGCAACGTGTACTGTTTCTAAATCCTCAAATGAAAAGATATTTGGGAATGCAACGTGTAATACAATTAGCGTGTACAAAATTAACCCTATAAAATAAATACGTCTCATTTTTCATCCCTTTCTTATTTCCTAACATTACGTTAACATACATTTTTTAGAAATAGACGGACAAAATATATATGTGTAAAAAAGGAGGATGCAACATGGATGATTCTGAACGTATTATTTTAGATGTGAATGGGAAAGAACTCGAAATGCTAGATACGATTCGTACTCATTTTAAAGAGAAACATGGCGTTGAACTAAGTAACGGTGCATTACTTAGAGATTTGATGGATATTGAGTATATTCGAATTACGGAAGATCGACATAAGTATGATTAATTTGTGGCTATAAAAAAAGAAGGTAAGCTTCTCTCCATCAAGATTAGCGTACCTTCTTCCCTATAAAATCAATCAACTTCCAACAAACTCTCCAACTAACCCCTTCGCCTTCTCCAAAGCGTTTTTGATTTGTTCAAATCCTGTTCCACCCGCACTATTACGACGCTTTACAGCCGCATATGGTGAAAGAACTTCATACAAATCTTCTTCAAATAAAGAGCTCATTTCTTGATATGTTTCAAGCGGGACATCTAATAAATAAATTCCTTTTTGTGTGCAATGTAGCACTAACTTCCCAACAATTTCATGAGCTTGACGGAATGGTAGTCCTTTGTTCGCTAAATAGTCGGCAATTTCTGTTGCGTTGGAGAAATCTTGCGTCACAGCTTGTCCCATTTTTTCTTTGTTTACAGTCATCGTTTCAAGCATGCCCGCCATAATATGAAGGCATCCTTCTACTGTTTTTACTGTATCAAACATTCCTTCTTTATCTTCTTGCAAGTCTTTATTGTAAGCGAGTGGTAATCCTTTCATTACTGTAAGTAAACTGAATAAATTACCGTATACTCTGCCTGTTTTACCACGGATTAGTTCCGCCATATCCGGGTTTTTCTTTTGCGGCATAATGCTGCTTCCAGTTGCGTATTGATCGCTCATTTCAATAAATTGAAACTCTTGGCTACTCCATAAAATAAGTTCTTCACAAAAGCGCGATAAGTGCATCATAAGCATAGATGAGTTACTTAAAAACTCCAGTATGAAATCACGATCACTTACTGCATCTAAACTATTTTCATATATTCCATTAAATCCAAGAAGCTCCGCACTATATTCTCGGTCAATCGGGAATGTCGTCCCAGCTAGCGCTCCTGCTCCTAATGGGGAGATATTAATACGCTTTAACGAATCTTCATAACGATTTACATCACGCTCTAACATCCAAAAGTAAGCGAGAATATGATGAGCAAATGAAATCGGCTGAGCACGTTGCAAATGCGTATAGCCAGGCATAATCGTTTCAATATTATTTTCTGCTTGATGAACAAGAACAGTTTGCAATTGCTTTGTAGCTTTTATAATATGTTCTACCTTTTCTTTTAAATACAAATGCATATCCGTTGCCACTTGATCGTTACGGCTTCGGCCTGTATGAAGTTTCCCTCCTACTTCGCCAATTTGTTCAATTAACATCTTTTCGATATTTAAATGAATATCTTCTGCTTCTACTGAAAATTGTAGCTTATTCTCTTTTGCTTCTTTCAATAAATATTGAAGACCTACCTTTATTTTCTCTGCTTCTTCTTTCGTCACGATGCTCTGCTTTGCTAGCATCGTGACGTGTGCAATACTCCCGTTTATATCTTGATTTACTAATTGTTGATCGAAGGAGATGGATGCTCCAAACTCTTCAACCCATGCTTCCGCTTCTTCTGTAAAACGTCCGCCCCAAAGTTTGCTCACGCTTCCACCTTCTTTTGATTCACTTGGCTGTATACTTTCGTCGGTAAACCAAATAATGAAATGAATCCAACTGCTGCATCATGATTAAATTCGTCCTGGGCAGTATATGTTGCTAATTTTTCATCGTATAAAGAGTACTCAGATTTACGTCCTTCTACAATCGCATGACCTTTAAATAATTTCACACGCACTGTACCTGTTACATTCTTTTGCGTTTCTTGTAAAAATGCATGAAGCGCTTGTTTTAAAGGTGAGAACCATAAACCGTTATAAATAAGTTCTGTTATTTTCTGTTCAATCACTGGTTTAAAATGTGCTACTTCTTTTACGTGTGTTAAATCTTCCAACTCTTTATGCGCAGTGATTAACGTCATTGCTGCTGGGCATTCGTATACTTCACGAGATTTAATACCGACAAGACGATTTTCTACGTGATCAATACGTCCAACGCCGTGTTTTCCAGCGAGCGCATTTAACGTTTTAATTAATTCTGCAAGTGAATATGCAGTGCCATTTAAAGTAGTCGGTACGCCTGCTTCAAATCCGATTTCTACAAACTCTGGTTTATTCGGTGTATCTTCTAACGCCAATGTCATCTCATATGCATCTTCTGGCGGCGCTGCCCATGGATCTTCTAAAATTCCACATTCGTTGCTGCGTCCCCATAAGTTTTGATCGATTGAAAACGGGCTATCTAAATTAATCGGAATTGGTACATCGTTTTCTTTTGCATATGCAATTTCTTCTTCACGTGACCATTTCCATTCACGTACAGGCGCAATCACTTCTAAGTAAGGATTTAATGCTTGGATAGAAACTTCAAAACGAACTTGGTCATTTCCTTTTCCTGTACATCCGTGTGCAACTGCAGTTGCACCTTCTTGTTCTGCAATTTCTACTAATTTCTTCGCAATAAGCGGACGAGATAATGCAGAGACAAGAGGGTATTTCCCTTCGTATAAAGTGTGTGCTTGCATCGCCATCAATGCATATTCATTCGCGAATTCTTCTTGAACGTCAATCATATATGATTTAATTGCACCTACTGAAAGTGCCTTTTCTTTTACAAATGCTAAGTCTTTACCTTCCCCTAAGTCTAAACAAAGCGCGATAATATCATAATTCTTCTCTTGTAACCATTTAATTGCAACGGAAGTATCAAGACCTCCGGAATATGCTAATACAACTTTTTTCTTCTTCATTTTGCATCCCCCTAAAGAATAAATATTCATTTTCTTTTATAATAATTCACACTTTACCACCTTTCACAAAATGTATCAAGAGTCATTTTCAAATTTTTTCAAACAATTTCGTCGAACTTCTTTCTGTTTTTCTGTACAATATAAGCAGGAAAACGGGGGTGAACTTATGGAAAAGTATTTCTTATACGATGAACATCTAGGAATTGAAATTCCGCATTTACAAGAAGACTGGGAAGAAATCCCCGAAAAAATGCAACATGCTATTTTACTAAAATGGGAACAAGTTCGCGGGAAAATTCCTGATCGTATAAAAGAACTTGAGCACTATATTAATACAAAACAACATTATTTAAATAACGAAGAAGACTTCGAAGTTTCTTGTAAACTAAATTCAGAAATTGCCGATCTTGCTTCCATCATTAATGACCTTTGGCTTTGGTATCGACTCACTCAAAATGTATCTGAGGGGAAAGCACACCAATGAAAAAAGCATGCCCCTCAATTACTTTGGGTCATGCTTTTTTTGTCGTAACATGATTTACAATATATCTCTTGTGCTGTTTTTGCCAAACACACATCAAAAGTGCCAACTAATATACTTCTTTCTTTCGGCAACTTTACAAAAGCAACAAGCTCTTCTTCATATTGAATTTTTTTCTGACATGAAATACATATTAATTCTTTTCTTTTGAACATTCCTTTTAGCATACCTTCACTCTCCCCTTCATCTATCTATATTAATATACTCTCATAATAGTTAAGACTTGTAAAAAAATGACACATTCCGAATCGAATGATTCATATACTATGTACAAAAGGAGGTCTACAGCTTATGCGTGCTTTCGTTATTATCGCTTTAACTTTTTTAAGTGTGATTAGTTGGGATGCGTTTTTTAAAGATAAAAGTGATGAAAAGAATACAACGGAATAAAAGCCTTTTTTTCTTACTTATTGGACAAACCGTTACAAACTGTCCAATCCTCCGAAATAACTTAGGCTTTTCTACAAAAATATTTAAACATAACATTTTTTGTAGATTCCCTCCGTTTATTGTCGGTTTCCATCCGCATACATTTTTTAAAAGTATGATATAATAGTATAAATCTTGAAGGAAGGGATTTTGATATCATGATCGCTCGAAGGAGCATGTGGCATCGTATTGACGAATCATACACGTAGCGTATTTTTCAGCTCAGATACTTTAGTCTAGCGAAAAAAATACGAGAGTGGGGAAATTATGATTGCCCGAAGGATAATTTGGCAAAAAAAAGACTCTTCTTACACATAGCGTTTTGTTTAGGACTTAATTGTTACTAACTAAACAAAACAAAGAAGAGCAGGATTGCTAAATGACGAATCCTACTCCACGTTTTGTTTAGTCGTTTTAAGACTTAAACTAAAACGAAGGTAGGGAGAATTGATGGACGAGAGGATTATTCGTTATTTCTTCAGCGACATATAGCGTAGTTAGTTTTTTCGTAAACTAACTGAAAGCTACATGTGAGCTCGTAGTTAGTTTACAACACAAAAAGGACTACTAACTACGGAAAGAAGGAATAACGATGAGGAACATCCAAAGTCGGCAAATTATTAAAGAAATTTTTATGGTTTTAATCGGTTCATTTATTTTAGCAGCAGCGCTATATCACATTCACTTCCAAAACCACTTAACAGAAGGTGGCTTTGTAGGAATTGCACTATTCATTCAAAACTTTTATGATATTTCACCATCTATTTCAACTGTATTAATGGATATCCCAATTATTTTACTGTGCGCTTCATTTTTAGGTAGAAAAATGGTTGGTTATTCATTCCTAGGTTCAATTTCATTCGGAGTATTTTATTCCTTTATGGAAAATTATTCTCCATTTACGGTAGATTTATCAAATAACTTATTTATAGCTGCAGTAGTTGGCGGTGCGTTAGCTGGTATTGGACTCGGTTTTATATTGCGATTTGGCGGTGCAACCGGTGGAGACGATATTTTAACAATTGTATTAAGTAAACGAACTCGTTTTACAATTGGGCAAATTTTCTTCGTCTTTGACGCGATTGTTCTTGCGCTTTCATTATATTATTTAAATTGGACAGAAATTGCTTTTACTATTCTTTCGATTGCCGTACAGGCAAAAACATTGGATTTAATTTATTATCCAAAAACAGAAAAAACAGCAGAAAAACAGCCAGTATCTGTTCCAATGTCCAAAAAACATGCAACAAATTAAAAAAGCGAAAGGCTTCGGCCTCTCGCTTTTTTTATGCTCTTTTTTCTTTCTCGACTATATGGCGCACTTGATAAAATCTATTTGCAAATTCAGTAACGTTTCTTGTTAAACGATAATTCACTGTAGATCCAATTGCCATTCCAATTACCGGTATACCTTGGAATAATTTACGACGAAGAGCATAAATCGAAAATGTCTTCAAAATTTGTTTTAACACAACCTCAGTAGAAGCTGTTTGTAGCACTGCTTCGTCTCCTTCGTAAAAGAACGAATCTTCCTGCTCCAGCTCTTGCAATAAATTGTACCATGCATATTGCTGAAGTCTTCCTGGTAGTAATGACGCATGAAACACCTTTAACGCAAGCATCATTTCATACGGCTTGTTCACATCATGTCCAAATGATGTTGCAATAAGTTGGACTGCCTTCACATTTAACGCGATCATAACCGGAAAATCCGCCGTTAATAATAATAAACCTCCAGCACCTGTTGCCCCGCCTTGTACAAATGAATATAGACGATGACGTGCTGTTTGCTGCTCTGCTATGTATGTTAATTGATCAATAGATAATGCTTTCAAATCTTCAAGCTGTTCAATCGATTCATCAAATAATCTTGATGTTCCTAAAATCCGATTACGTGCATCTAACTGTGCTTGTGAACTTTGAATAAATGCATGCAAATGAAAGAGCCATCCATCTGCTTTCGTGAAGAATTCTTTTCGCTTTTTCTCAGGTAATTTCGCAACTGTAGTATGTAACCATTTATCAAACACTTTTTGAAAATCGGTCGCTTCTTGCTCAACTAATTGCGCTTCCCATTCTTTTATATTGTCTAAAATGGCTTGTTCTCGCTTCGATCGCATCGTAACAACCACCTCGTTCGATTTTTTTCTATTGTAACATATTTCTGCTTATTCTTTGCAAATATGCTTGTCTATCTTTATTCACATACCATTTTTGAATGGCATAAAATATTAACAAAAAGGATGAGATAAATCACATGAATCTATCCGATATAAAAAAAGAATATAATGCGGTATTCAGCTTAGGACAAAACTGCTGGCCTGCTTGGGCATTATATCAATTAGAATTATCACCATTTTTTGGCGTTATTGATTTTATGCTAAGCCCCTCATTAGAAAAAGTGAATGTATTATTACAAAATCGATTTGACCGCTTTTTAAATTTCGAAAATTTATCCTTCATCTCATTTTGGGATGATGATGCAAAATTAAGATTAAGGGACAACCTTTATGAAATTGACTCCTGTCATGACTTTAAAACAGATGTAAACACACCAACTTCTTGGCCTTCTTATACAGAAATTAAGTTAAACTATGAACATCGTATTAATCGTTTTCTAGCTACAATTGAAACGGCAGAATCCATATTATTTACTCGAACTGGAGGAACATATGAAGAAGCATGTTCCCTAGAACAAATTTTATCTCAAATCGTTACACATACATTCTCTGTCCTGTTACTAATTCCTGCCGATATACCAACTATCACCCAAGAAGATTGGGGATTACAACGTGTTTGCGTTATGAAATGTCCTATTATGGATGTATACCAATACAATGAAGCATTTTGGAAAAACTTATTTGATGGAATTACGATTAGACCACATTCTTAAATACATGACACCTTTACTACAAAACACATTATAATCTTCCTTATACAAAAAAATAAGGAGTGATTGTATATGTACTTTTGGCATTGCTATACATCACGGGCGTCTTCTCGTACAAGAATATCATTCAGCCGATGAAACATTTTACCGACCTCTTGGTGGTTCAATTGAACTTGGTGAACAATCAGCACATACCGTTATTCGTGAATTTAGGGAAGAGCTTCATACAGAAGTGGAAATCACCAATTATTTAGGTTGTTTAGAAAATGTCTTTCATCTAGATGGAGACATTGGTCATGAAATCATTCAACTATATTCTTTGCGTTTATTAGACACGTCACTATATGAAATGAAAACATTAAATATACAAGATGAGGAAACAGTAGCGTATGCGAAATGGATTCCTATTACGGCATTCATTCAGAAAGAAAAAATATTATATCCGGATGGAGTTTTAAAATACATCCAAAAGAAAAAAGACGAAATCCTATAGGATCTCGTCTTTCTTTTCATATATTAACCAATATCTCCAAGACGTAGTACATCACGAGCAATCATAACTTCTTCGTCAGTTGGAATTACGATAATTTTTACTGGAGAATGTGGGAAGCTGATGAATGCTTCTTCACCGAATACGTTATTACGTTTTGCATCAAAGTATACGCCCATGTACTCAAGGCCTTCTAATACGCGCTCACGAATAATCGCACTGTTTTCACCTACACCAGCTGTGAAGATGATTGCGTCTACACCTTTCATACGAGCAGTGTAAGAACCGATGTATTTGTGGATACGGCTTACGAATACATCAAGTGCTACTTTCGCACGGTGGTCGCCTTCTTCTTCTTTCGCAATGATGTCACGTAGGTCACTAGAGTAACCAGTAAGACCTAACATACCACTCTTCTTGTTTAATACGTTAACTACTTCTTCTACTGTTTGGCCTGTTTTTTCCATGATGTATGGAATTAACGCAGGGTCAAGGTTACCAGAACGTGTACCCATTGTTACACCAGCAAGTGGAGTGAAGCCCATAGAAGTATCGATAGATTTACCGCCTTCTACTGCTGCGATACTTGCACCGTTACCTAAGTGACAAGAAAGTAAGCTTAAGCTTTCAATTGGACGACCTAATAATTCAGCCGCACGCTCAGTTACATATTTATGAGAAGTTCCGTGGAAACCGTATTTACGGATGCCGAATTTTTCATAGTACTCATATGGTAGGCTGTATAGGAATGCAGATTCCGGCATTGTTTGGTGGAATGCTGTATCGAATACTGCTACTGCTGGTACGTTTGGTAATACTTCTTGGAATGCTTTAATACCAACAACGTTTGCTGGGTTATGAAGTGGTGCTAAATCGCTTAATTCTTCGATATCAGCTAATACTTCATCAGTAATTAAAACAGAGTCAGCAAATTTTTCGCCGCCGTGAACAACACGGTGACCGATACCGCCAATCTCATCTAGAGATTTAACGATTCCGTTTTCAGTTAATTTTTTTAGAAGCATATTAACTGCTACTGCGTGATCTGGAATGTTTGTAATTTCTTTTTGTTTTTCGCCATCTACAGTAATAGTGAAGATACTATCTTCTAAACCGATACGTTCTACTAAACCTTTTGTTAATACTGTTTCACTTGGCATTTCAAATAATTGGAATTTTAAGGAAGAGCTTCCTGCGTTAATCGCGATGATTTTTGACATCTAGTCTTTCGCCCCTTTTTCTCTTGGTAGTTGTGTGGATGTTTCCACAAACCGCTCGATTTTATCTGATCAAATTCACTAAATATGAAAACGTTTCATCATTAGCAAATTTTATACTCACGATTTTAATTTAAACATCGTCCGACATATATTTCAAGTGAAAAAATTGTAACACCAAGAAAAAATATATATTACAGATTTCAAA
>NZ_JBNLYE010000096.1:0-14630 GCF_050172095.1 Bacillus sp. GMs2/2 | reverse complement strand
TTAACACTTCTCGTTAAATCTGTCAACAGCTTTTTTCTTTCGTTGCTGACGACGCTTATTAATTTACCATATTAATCATTTAATAGTCAACACTTTTTAAAAAAATGCCAAAATAATTTTATCTTGGCATGATATAAAGCTTAATAATCACTAATGCTGCCACACCCGGTAAGCCTAACAAACTCGTTATTGCTGCTGTCCCCATGTTAATCGGGATATGAAAATCAAAATATGTCCCTACAACATTTACGATAAAAAGCAATGCTATTCCTAAAGTAACATGAAAAATCACCTTACCTATAAAACGTAACGGCTTAGAGGCAACACCAAAAACAAGAAAAATAAATACTAAAGTAAGAATGCCAACAATAATAATTGTAGAATTCATTTTTTCCTCCTTATGAATGACCTATACATCTATTTGTATGGGACAAGACAATAAAAAAGAACAGTTATCATATGCAGCATCTCTTTTATATAAACTAAATAAAACAATACCTCAGCATTTAAAAAACAAAATAAAAAGGCCTGCTTAGAAAGCAGAACCTTTTACCATTGTTCCATTTTTACAGGACGACGCTTTGCTTCTTTCAACAAAAAGAAATATTTCGCCTCTGCTATTTTCAAAGAACAAATGACATCTTGAGACGGTTCTACACTTTGTTCGACCATTCTCTTCTGACGTAACCACTCATTCTTCACTTTTTCCAAAAGTACAATTAACTTATCGTCATACTCTTTACGCAATTTACCCTTTTTTTGAAAGAACATTTTCGTTTCTCCTCTTATACTTCTCTGCGACCTTCTAACGCTTTGGATAATGTCACTTCATCTGCATATTCTAAATCTCCACCAACTGGCAGACCATGTGCAATACGAGTTACTTTAATGCCTGTAGGTTTTAAGAGGCGGGAGATATACATCGCTGTAGCTTCCCCTTCAATATTAGGGTTTGTTGCTAATATCACTTCTTGTACCGTTTCATCATGTAGTCGCTTTAAGAGTTGCGGGATATTAATGTCTTCCGGTCCAATTCCCTCCATAGGAGAAATCGCACCACGTAACACATGATATACACCTTGATACTCTTTCATTTTTTCCATCGCGATTACATCTTTCGGTTCTTGTACGACACAAACAACTGATTGATCTCGATGTGAATCATTACAAATATAACAAGGATCACGATCAGTAATATGTCCGCATACAGAACAGTACGCTAAATCTCGCTTCGCATTTACAAGTGCTTTCGCGAAACCTAACACATCATCTTCTTTCATATCTAATACGAAAAATGCCAATCGAACCGCTGTTTTCGGTCCGATACCTGGCAACTTCATAAAACTATCGATTAGTTTTGATATTGGTTCTGGATAATGCATGTATCAATATCCTCCTAGAACATTCCACCTGGTAAGTTTAAGCCTTTTGTAAATTTACCCATTGTAGAGTTTGAAAGCTCATCAGCCTTTTTAAGTGCATCATTTGTTGCAGCTAATACTAAGTCTTGTAGCATTTCGATATCTTCTGGATCTACAACTTCTTCTTTAATCTTCACTTCAAGAATTTGCTTGTGACCATTTGCGATAACTGTAATCATTCCGCCGCCAGCTGTACCTTCAACTGTTTTTTCACCAAGCTCTTCTTGTGCTTTCGCCATGTCCTTTTGCATCTTTTGCATTTGTTTCATCATGTTATTCATATTTCCCATTCCGCCACGCATCATAATTAATTCCTCCTAATTATTATTACTTTTTTATTTCAATGAGTTCTTGCCCTACTAATTTCACTGCCTCTTCTATAAGAGGATCTCCCTTTTTCTCTGGGCTTTCTTCAGACTCTCCACCTTCACGTTGTAAAAAGTCTTCACGGATTTTACCCCATTCACTTTTTGGAATGGCAATCATATTTAACCTTTTACTTAGCAATTCAAATAAAGCTTGTTCTACTGTATCCATAGCTTCTCGATTTTCGCTCGCCATCTTACAGTGAATCTCATATTGAAATGCTAAAACGTAAGTGTCATCTGAAGCTGCCACTGGTTCGCTATTTTCTAGTAAAACAGCAAACGCTACTTTGTTATATGATTTGAGTCTTCCTAACAACTCACCCCATACAGCTTTTAATTGTTCTAAATCTTGACGCTTCGCTTGTTTTAATACTTCATTTACACGTCCGACAGGAATCTTCATACTTCCTGTTCTTACCGGCTTTGGTGTTGCACGTGTCTCTCTTACTTCCTGTTGTACACCAGCTGGCACACCGTTCTTTTTAACTTGCTCTAACTCTTTCTCCAGTTGCTGCATCCTGTTCATAATTGCTTGCAAACGATCTGTACCATTTGCTTGCATCATAAACTGTTGACACAATTGCACCATAACAACTTCTAAGAAAATACGCGGATGATTTGTCCACTTCATTTCCTGTTGTCCCTTACTAAGGGTATGAATAATCTCATAGATCACTTCCGGTTGCATTTCTTCACTCAACTTACGGAATTGATCATCTACAATTACTCGTTCCAACATATGTTCTAGTTGCGGTGAAGTCTGATATAAAAGCATATCACGATAATAGTAAATGAAATCCTCCATAAAACGAACTGGATCCTTCCCTTTACTCATCATTTCATCTATGATTTGCAATGCTCTTGATACATCATTTTCACGTATGCATTCTACTAAATTGCCTAAGTATTGCTGAGAAACAGATCCTGTTACGGCCAATACATCTTCTGTCGTAACAATCTCATCACTATAAGATATAGCCTGATCAATAAGACTAAGTGCGTCACGCATACCACCTTCAGCAGCACGCGCAACAATTTGTAATGCCTCATCTTCCACTTGCGTACCTTCATTTGTCACGACCGTTGATAATCTCTCAACAATATCATTCACTGATATTTTTCGGAATTCAAAACGCTGACAACGTGAAATAATTGTAGGCGGGATCTTATGAGGTTCTGTTGTCGCCAAAATAAAGATAACATGTCCTGGCGGCTCTTCTAAGGTTTTTAAAAGCGCATTGAATGCACCCATAGAAAGCATGTGAACTTCATCAATAATGTATACTTTATATTCTACAGCACTTGGAGCATATTTTACTTTATCTCTAATATCTCGAATTTCATCTACACCGTTATTTGAAGCCGCATCAATTTCTAATACATCTGAAATGGATCCTTGTGTAATTCCTAAACAAGAAGGACATTCATTACAAGGTTCAGCTACCGGAGCATGTTCACAGTTAATTGCTTTTGCAAATACTTTTGCAATTGTCGTTTTTCCTGTTCCCCTCGGGCCAGAAAATAAATAAGCATGTGAAACTTTCTCTTGAAGAAGGGCATTTTGCAACGTTTTTGTCACGTGCTTTTGACCGACTACATCTTCGAACTTTTGCGGTCTCCATGTTCGGTATAACGCTTGGTATGACACGAAAATACGGCCTCCCTCAAAGGTTATTATCTCATTTATTATAACCCATTCTGTTTATAGATTCCAAAAGTTATTTTCTATACAAAAAACTCACCTTTGTATTAAGGTGAGTTTTGTATACATATATAACTGCCGTGCACCCTCCGTCGATTACGTACCATAAGCGTTACTCAAGCAGTTAGCTCGGTTCAGGCACTCCTGCGGCACACGAGAAGACCCGCTTATTGCTGCTTCCTTCCGGACCTGACAAGGTTCACGGGGTCCCGTTGCGCAGGACCCAAACGTCAACACCACTTACTTAAGGCAGACCTTACAGCAACATAACCTCGAGAGGGGATTCGGCCTCGCTAGAGCGGATTGCGAGTATAGGGCACCGCTACCTCCCCGCTTAGCACGGCAAAGTTAAAACCAATATTCGGTTGCCTTCATTAAAGGCATTATCAGTATAACTTGTTTCTTTATAAAATGCAAATACGTTAGTTCCCAGTATTCTTCTCTAATTTTTTTATTGCTTTTCTTTTTTTACGAAGCTCTCTAAAAAAGCTTGTTAACAACGTACCGCATTCTTCCTCTAGTACACCAGATACTACTTCACATTGATGATTGAAGCGTTCATCCGTTAAAAGATTCATCAATGTCCCTGCACATCCGCCCTTCGGATCACTTGCACCATATACAACTCGCTTCACTCGTGATAAAACAATTCCACCTGCACACATTGGACAAGGTTCTAATGTTACATACAATGTTGCATCTTCTAAACGCCATGTCCCTAATTTTTTACACGCCTCATCTATCGCTAGCAACTCAGCATGAGCTATTGATCTCTGCTCAGTTTCCCTTAAATTATGGGCAACACTAATTACCTCACCATCTAACACTATAACTGCTCCAATTGGTACTTCCTGTATTTCCTCTGCCTTTTTAGCTTCTTCTATCGCTAATTGCATAAAATAAATATCTTGATCTTGTTCCATAACATAGTCCTTTCATTACAAATAAAGTACACTTATTTCCATTTACTACACAGGGGATAACTTTTACAAATTCAATCCACCCTAAAAGAAAAAAGAGAGGGGATTACATATGAAAAATACCGCCTTGCTCATTATCGATATGATTAATGACTTTCAATTTTCCCACGGACCCATTCTAGCTAAAAAATGTGAAATTATAACAAACCCTATTTTACAATTAAAGAAAAAAATGAAATCCTTCGGCTGTCCTATAATTTACGTTAATGACCATTATCAACTTTGGAGATCTGATATCGATCAACTTATTACTCATTGTACAAATGAATATAGCGAAAACATAATCCATAAGATTGCTCCAAGTTCTGATGATTACATTTTTATTAAACCACATTATTCCGCTTTTTATGAAACACCTTTAAATTCATTACTAGGTTATTTAAAAATAGAAAATCTAATATTAACAGGGGTTGCCGGAAATATATGTATCCTATTTACAGCTAATGATGCTCATATGAGAAATTATACATTGTATGTACCAGAGGATTGTATCGCCTCTAACAACGACCAAGATAATATACATGCTTTAAAAATAATGGAAACTACATTGAAAGCAACTATAACATCATCAACCAAAATAAAATTTAATTAATACATATATCTATTTTCTAACTTTTTATATCAAATTAACCCGCTCGCTTCCCTCTTGTGCTACAATAATTCTGTTTTGTGTTTTTAGTAGTCACGGTAAATCACTGATTGAAAGGAGGAAACAGCGTGACCGGAGTACCATTTATCACGGTTGAAGGACCAATTGGTGTTGGAAAAACTTCACTTGCGAAGGAAATTTCAACTCACATGCAACTCCACTTACTAAAAGAGATTGTTGATGAAAATCCCTTTTTAGGAAAGTTCTATGAAGACATCGACGAATGGAGTTTTCAAACAGAGATGTTCTTTCTTTGTAATAGATACAAACAATTAGAAGACATTAACATAAAGTATTTGAATCAAAGGAAACCAGTAGTAGCGGATTACCATATCTTTAAAAATTTAATTTTTGCATCCCGCACATTAAAAGACTCCCAATATGACAAATACATGCAAATTTATCGTATCCTTACACAAGATATGCCTGTGCCAAATGTCATTGTTTATTTAACAGCTAGTCTAGAAACATTGCAAAAACGAATCGCCATGCGCGGAAGAGAATTTGAAAAAAACATGGATCCAAATTACTTACTACAGCTCACAAAAGATTATGAAACAGCAATGGATGCTTTTAAAAAAGATCATCCGGAAATACCAGTATTGAAATTTAATGGAGACGATATGGATTTTGTAAAAAATCCTGATGATTTAAACGTCATCCTATCTGCCCTTCAAAATACTCTCTTAAAGGAGTCGAAATAATAATGAATTTAAGGCAAAAATATGATATACCCAATGACGCAGTAATCACTATCGCCGGAACGGTAGGTGTGGGTAAATCAACTATGACAACTGCATTAGCTAATGCTTTAGGTTATCGCACATCATTTGAAAAAGTAGATTCCAATCCATATTTGGACAAGTTTTATGCGGACTTCACTCGCTGGAGCTTCCACCTACAAGTGTACTTTTTAGCAGAACGATTTAAGGAACAAAAAAGAATTTTTGAATATGGTGGCGGTTTTGTTCAAGATCGTTCCATTTACGAAGACACTGGAATTTTCGCAAAGATGCATCATGAAAAAGGAACAATGACGGAAACTGATTATGAAACATACAAAGGTTTATTTGACGCTATGGTCATGACTCCTTACTTCCCTCATCCAGACTTATTAATTTACTTAGAAGGTTCTTTCGATGATATTGTCGATCGTATTCAAGAACGCGGGCGCCCAATGGAACAGCAAACACCAATTGAGTACTGGAAAGAAATGCATGGACGTTATGAAAACTGGATTAACAACTTTAATTCATGCCCTGTATTACGCTTAAATATTAATGAGTACGATATTTTAAAAGATGGTGATTCAATCGAACCAATCATTAAAAAAATTGGCCATTTTTTAAAACAAACACGTAAACTTGTAAAATAAAAAACCCGTGCATATGCACGGGTTTTCCTATTAAATTACTTCTTCTTTGTTGGAGCAATAATTTCACTCTCAGGTTTTCCTGCGTTAATGCGTTGACGAACAGTACTTGTACTAATATCGTATGCTTCAGCAATCTCTTTAACAGTCATTTCTTTCCCGTTAATTACTGCCGTTAATACTTTACCTGTACGTTTTGGAGCCGCCGCTTTCTTTACAGCTGCTTTTTTAACTTGTTTTGGCGCCTCTACTTTACTCGTAGCTTGTTTTACATCACAAGTACAACCACAAAGTTTACGGAATGTATCATCACTAATAATGCGTGATACGTTTGCACCACTGTTTAAAATTCTATTGTTCTTACAGACAGGACATTGTACATAATATAAAGTTTTTCCATCTAAAGGAAACGTTTGTATAATAAGATCCATGTTGACTCCTTTCATATCTATGAAGATAATCATCGGAATATGAGTGTGTAATAAGGACAAAATTACCTTACACCATACTTTATGATTGGTTTTAAAATAAAAACTCGTTACGTGTTGGTAACGAGTTCTCCAATCTCCACTTATATGCGCTGTTGTCAATTATATCTGGAGGAGGTAGAGGGATTCGAACCCCCGCGCGACTCTCGCCGCCTGTCGGTTTTCAAGACCGATCCCTTCAGCCAGACTTGGGTATACCTCCATATTGACATCAAATATAATATCAAAAGAAAAACAGTTAGTCAACCCTACTAAAATAAATTATGAGGAAAGGAAAATTTTACTTTTCCCTTCCTACATTACAGTACTGACAACGCTCATAATTACCAATCACTCATACCGATGAATGTTTAAATTTACTTAATAACTGTTTTTCCTCCCATATAAGGGCGAAGAACTTCTGGAATTATAATTGTACCATCTTCTTGTTGGTAGTTCTCTAAAATAGCTGCAACCGTACGTCCGATTGCAAGACCAGATCCATTTAATGTATGAACATGTTCTGGTTTTCCATTTGGCTCACGGCGGAAACGGATATTTGCACGTCTCGCTTGGAAAGCTTCAAAATTACTACAAGAAGAAATTTCACGATATGTGCCATAGCTTGGAATCCATACTTCAATATCGTATTTCTTCGCTGCTGTAAATCCTAAATCGCCTGTGCACATGCTCATAACGCGATATGGCAACTCTAATAATTGTAACACGCGTTCTGCATCATTTGTTAATTTTTCTAATTCTTCATAAGAATCTTCTGGTTTTACGAACTTCACAAGCTCTACTTTATTGAACTGATGCTGGCGAATTAAACCACGTGTATCACGACCAGCTGAACCTGCTTCAGAACGGAAGCAAGAGCTAAATGCAGCATATCTTATAGGCAATTGCTCTTTATTTAAAATCTCATCACGATGCATATTCGTTACAGGTACTTCAGCTGTTGGAATTAAGAAGTAATCTTCACTTTCAATACGGAATGCATCTTCTTCAAACTTTGGAAGTTGTCCTGTTCCCGTCATACTTGCACGGTTTACCATATATGGAGGTAATACTTCTTCATATCCATGCTCATCAGTATGAAGATCAAGCATAAAGCTAATTAAAGCACGCTCTAATCTTGCACCAGCACCTTTGTAAAATACGAAGCGGCTTCCTGTTACTTTCCCAGCGCGTTCAAAATCTAAAATTCCTAAATCAGTAGCAAGATCCCAATGTGGTTTTGGCTCAAAAGTAAATTCTTTCACTTCTCCCCAAGTACGTGCTACTACATTATCATCCTCTGTTTCACCAACTGGAGCAGATTCATGAGGGATATTTGGAATAGATAACATTAATCTTTCTAAGTCTTCTTCAACTGTACGAAGTTCGTTATCAAGATCCTTTACTTTTTCTCCAACCTCACGCATTTCTAAAATTAGAGCCTCTGCATCTTTCTTTTCGCGCTTTAATACAGAAATTTGTTGAGATACTTCGTTACGTTTACTTTTTAATTCTTCTGTCTGAACAAGTAGCTCTCTTCTTCTCGTATCAAGTTCTTCAAAACGGCCGAAATCAGTTAAATCTTCGCCTCTATGCTGTAATTTCGCTTTTACTTCTTCAAAGTTTGTACGTAAAAATTTAATATCAAGCATTATATACTCCTCCTTTTATTTTATAAAACACAAAAAACTCCCGTCCCTATATAAAGGGACGGGAGTTAACCCGCGTTGCCACCCTAGTTGAAAGCATTACCGCTTTCCTCTCAAGTAGAAATAACGGCTCTTCACCGGGAATGCTTACTAATCCAAAAGATATTCCACATTCCATTCCAGGATGGATTCACAAACTGTTTCTATCGATTTCCACCAACCATCGACTCTCTATAAGAAACGACATTTGTTACTATTTCCTATCAACACGCTTATTTTATAAAATTGTTACCATCAATTTACTATAATCTTATACAAGTTGCAAGTTACTTATACAACTTTTTTCATTTTCGCTTCTTTTACCATTTCAACAAAGTATGCTGTCACACGATGATCATCTGTTAATTCCGGATGGAATGAAGCAGCTAAAAACTGATCTTGTCTTACCGCTACCATTCGGTCACCATGCTTAGAAAGCACTTCAACATTATCAGCTACTTCTACAACATACGGCGCACGGATAAATACACCAATGAAGTCTTCACCCACGCCTTCAATTGAAAGCGCAGCTTCAAAACTATCCTTTTGGCGTCCGAACGCATTGCGCTCAACTGTAATATCCATAGCACCAATATGTGCTTCTTCATAGCCAATAAGTGTTTTTGCAAGAAGAATCATCCCTGCACACGTACCAAACATTGGTTTACCAGACTTTGCAAATGTACGAAGTGGTTCCATGAAAGCATACTTATCAATAAGACGGCGCATTGTTGTACTTTCACCGCCTGGTAAAATAAGACCATCAATCTCTTCAAGTTGCTCTATACGCTTTACAACAACAGCTTCTGCACCACTTGCTTCAACTGATTTTACATGCTCACGAACTGCACCTTGAAGACCTAGTACACCTATTTTCACCATTTTAAAGTTCTCCTTTAATTACCATCCACGCTCTTGCATGCGTTGTTCTGGTAATAACGTTGAAATTTCGACACCCTTCATTGCATTACCTAATCCTTTAGAAAGGCTTGCAATTAGTTCGTAATCTTCATAATGAGTCGTTGCTTCAACGATTGCACGTGCAAATTTCTCTGGGTTTTCTGATTTGAAGATACCAGATCCAACAAATACCCCATCAGCACCAAGTTGCATCATTAATGCTGCATCTGCTGGTGTTGCTACACCACCTGCCGCAAAGTTTACAACTGGTAAGCGACCAAGACGTTTAATTTCAAGTAATACTTCGTAAGGAGCGCCAGTATTTTTTGCATATGTCATTAACTCATCTTCACGTAGACTCGCAACTTGACGGATTTCTGCATTGACTTGGCGCATATGACGCACTGCCTCTACAATGTTTCCTGTTCCTGGTTCACCTTTTGTACGAAGCATAGATGCACCTTCTGCAATACGACGTGCAGCTTCTCCGATATCACGGCAACCACATACAAATGGAACTGTGTAATCACGTTTATTTAAATGGTATACTTCATCAGCAGGAGTTAATACTTCACTCTCATCGATATAGTCTACCCCTAATGATTCTAATACACGTGCTTCTACAAGGTGACCGATACGGCATTTTGCCATAACCGGAATTGACACCGCACCCATAACTTCTTCAACAATTGTTGGGTCTGCCATACGAGAAACGCCACCTGCTGCACGAATATCTGCTGGTACACGCTCTAATGCCATAACGGCAACTGCGCCTGCCTCTTCTGCAATTTTTGCTTGTTCAGCGTTAACTACGTCCATAATAACGCCGCCTTTTTGCATTTCTGCCATTCCACGTTTTACACGTTCTGTCCCTGTTACATTTGTCATGTACAAAAACCCCCCTAGGTGAATTGCTTTCCCCCGTTAAAGGCGAAAATTAAGAATACTCTTACATTCTACCACTAACTATCAGATGCTTGTCTACTACTTTTTCATAAAGTCGGTATGAAAAATAGGAATAAAAAAAAGCTCCTATCATGAGGAGCTTTTAAAACCAACCTTTTACTGTATCAACAGCACTATTCCACATGCCACTAAAGAATGAACCAATTCCGCGCATAGCACGAGTAAACCAGTTTGCTTCTTCTACTTCAGATGTTGTTACAAGATCCACTTGCAGTGACTTACCAGTTAAAAATCCAGGGTCGTTTGTATCTTTTGGCGTAATTACCATTTGACCAAGCGCAGCTCCCTTTTTAATAGGTGCTTCTTGTCCCTTACTTGATTCTTTTAATTCCGTTTTATAAACATCTTTACTTCCTTTTGGCACTGGAAGTGAAATTGCTTGTTTCGTTTGAACTGCTACATCTTTATCTTTCGCATTTTCTACTCGTACTGTTTCTTGTCCTTTTACTGAAGAACCTTTTTTATACATTTGTTTTACTTCAAAGTTAGCAAATCCATAATCATATAGCTTCTTTGTTTCATCAAAACGTGCTGTATGAGAACTTGTTTTAATAACTACAGAAATAAAACGCATTCCGTTTCTTTCAACCGTACCAGTGAAGCAATCTCCTGCTTCTGGAGTTGAGCCTGTTTTTAGGCCGTCTACGCCATCATATTCTTTAACTAAGCCCTTTAACATCCAGTTCCAGTTCGACATTGCAAACTTCTCTTTTTCTGGACGGAATTCTTTTTTAGGGATTTTTGCTGTATCTAACACTTTTGGATAATCTTTAATTAAATGTTGTGCTAAAGTTGCAACATCCTTTGCAGACATTTTATTTTCTTCATCCGCTGTTGTTCCTTCAGGATGCATTCCCTTTAAATCTTTATTCGTTAAACCTGTAGAATTGACAAATTTATAATTTTTCAACCCTAGTTCTTTCGATTTATCATTCATCATTTTTACGAAGTCTACTTCTTTACCTGCAATTGCTTCTGCTAATGCAATTGTTGCACCATTTGCAGAAAAGATTGCCATTGCCTCGTATAACTCTTTTACTGTATAAGAGCCACCATTTTCTAATGCAACATTTGATAATGAAGCATCTTGTGAAACCTTATATGCATATTCAGAAACCTTAATTTTCTGGTCCCACTTAAGTTTTCCTTTATCCACTGCTTCGTGAACTAAATATTCACTCATCATCTTTGTCATACTAGCAATGGATAATAATTCATCTGCATTCTTTTGATATAAAATTTTCCCAGAATTCGCTTCTACTAAAATTGCCGCACCTGCTTCAATGTTTAAAGCGGCTCCTGTTTCAGCTGATGCATTGCTATATGGCATAAAAATGCTACAAGCTAGTGTAAGCACTGTTACCAAAGCAATGAATCTTTTGCAAAACATACCTTTCACTTTTGCTACCCCCAATATCTATGTACTCACATAACCGTTATTCTAACATAATCAAAAAAAAATAGACAGAGATATCAAATCTCTGTCTATTTGTATATAAGACATTATAATGAGTAGTTTGGAGCCTCTTTTGTAATTTGTACGTGATGAGGATGACTTTCACGTAAGCCAGCACCTGACATACGAATGAATTGTGCGTTTTCGCGTAAGAATTCTAAATCCTGTGCTCCGCAATATCCCATACCTGCACGTAAGCCACCAACTAATTGGTGAACTGTATCTGCTAAAGGTCCTTTATATGGTACTCGTCCTTCAATACCTTCTGGGACAAGTTTTTTATTGCCTTCTTGGAAGTAACGATCTTTACTTCCTTTTTCCATCGCACCGACAGAACCCATACCACGATACACTTTAAATTGACGACCTTGGTAAATTTCAGTTTCTCCAGGGCTTTCTGCAACACCTGCAAACATGCTACCTAGCATAACAACATGTGCTCCTGCCGCTAAAGCTTTCACCATATCACCAGAGTACTTAATACCGCCATCAGCAATAACTGGAATGCCGTGTTTACGAGCTTCTGTTGCACAATCATAAACCGCAGTTAATTGTGGTACACCAACACCGGCTACAACGCGTGTTGTACAAATAGAACCTGGTCCAATACCAACTTTAACTACGTTTGCACCAGCTTCAATTAGTGCTTTCGTTGCTTCAGCAGTAGCAACATTTCCAGCGACAATATTTAGTGATGGATATTTAGCACGAACTTCTTTTACCTTATCAATAACGCCTTTAGAATGCCCATGTGCTGTATCAAGTACAATTGCATCTACACTAGCTTTTACTAATGCATCAATACGAAGCATAGCATCCGCTGTTACACCAACTGCTGCTCCAACTAATAAGCGTCCTTGCTTATCTTTAGCAGAGTTTGGGAATTCAATTACTTTTTCAATATCTTTTATTGTAATAAGCCCTTGTAATACACCGTTATTATCAACAAGAGGGAGTTTTTCAATTTTATACTTTTGTAGGATCTTTTCAGCTTCTTCCAGTGTAGTACCAACTGGAGCTGTAATTAATTGTTCTTTTGTCATTACGTCAGAAATTTTGATTGAGTAGTCTTGGATGAAGCGCATATCACGGTTTGTAATAATACCAACTAATTTTCGCTCATCTAAATTATTTACAACCGGTACACCTGAGATACGATATTTTCCCATAAGATGTTCTGCATCATATACTTGATGTTCTGGAGTTAAGAAGAAAGGATCTGAAATAACGCCGCTTTCAGAGCGCTTTACTTTATCAACTTGCTCTGCTTGTTGCTCAATAGACATATTCTTATGAATAATTCCTAAACCACCCTGGCGAGCCATTGCAATAGCCATGTCAGCTTCTGTTACTGTATCCATTCCTGCACTAATTAACGGGATGTTTAGCTGTAAGCTTTCAGATAAAACTGTTTTAACACTTACTTCTCTTGGTAATATATCTGACCTAGCTGGTACAAGTAATACATCATCAAAAGTCAAACCTTCTTTAACAAATTTAGATTCCCACATAATTGTTCCCCCTATGATACCAGAAATTATTATTAGTAGCTTATCAATTGGTTAAAATACTGTCAAGGACGTATATATATGTTAGAATTTTTAGACAATAAAAGGAGCGTAATATATGCATCAAACATCTTGTACTTGGCAGCAGTTAAGTTTCTTTTTTTCATCTCAAAACGTACAACGTTATCTTGCCCGTTGTTACGAAAAATCCTCTATTCAGGATGCCGAAAAAAAAAGTTTTGAAAATTGTTATCCCTTTATTTATTACTTAGAACACGGGAAAAATTATTATGAATTATATAAGACAGCTCCATTTTCCATTCAACCAATGTTGTTATTTTATGGAATTAGTCAACTTTTTAAAGCATGCCTACTAACTATTGACCCTAACTATCCTGAATCCACTACTGTTTTAGCTCATGGCGTTACAACTCGCAAACGAAAAAAACAAGGGTATCAATTTTTAGAAGATGAGGTGAAGGTACAAAAAAACGGATTATTTACTCATGTTGCAGAACAACTGTTTCACATGAAACACTTAGAAGCAGAAAAATTTAACATGTTAGAATTAATGGGAAATATTCCAGAATTACAAAATTTATTTCGTTATAGTCAAAAAGGATCAACTTTATATAAAATCGATTCAACAATTAAAAATGAGCTCTCCTTTTCAGTCAACCTACTAGATCGATTACATATGACTAAAGAGAGATTTTCTCGTTACATTGAAACATCTTGTAAGCATTTATCAATACAGCACGTACCTGAGAAGACTAATGAATCGAATTTACTTTTTACAGCGCCCATTCAATCATGGAATCCTATGTACAGTACTCCTTTATACTATGAACATCTTACTAATACTTATTATTTGCCACTTACGACTGATCCTAGAAATCCTAAGCCAATATTACCTGAACTCCTCATTCATTATTTATTGCTCTATAATTTAAGCATGATTTCTAGGTATGAAACAGATTGGTGGTATGACTTACTTGGTAGTTATAGTTCTGAAGATTATCCATTTATTTATCAATTTTTAAGTATTTCTGCTCAAAAAATCCCTTACTATATTTCAAATTTTTTATTAATGGAACCAAATCTATTTCATGGGAAATAAAAAAAACACAAGTCAAATGACTTGTGTTTTTAG